>JAZFWG010000132.1:0-3006 GCA_036448135.1 Alphaproteobacteria bacterium | reverse complement strand
GAAGATAGGCATCCAAGCCTTTTTTGAAATCCCCCTTTTTGAAATCAGACGTATCGACGCCGGCGGGTTTTTTCTTTTGGAGCTTGGCAAGGGCCGCCTTGGCGCGTGCTTTACTTTTCGTTTCCTTGGCGCGGGCCTCTATTTTCTCGGCCTCCGCATGACGTCCCATTTTCCGCAACAGGACAGCATAGTTCCCCAAGACATTGACGATATGGCGGCTCTGGGATAGTGGCGATATTCCATAGATCGCCAGCGCACGTTTGACCAGGGATTCGGCCTCGGCATCCTTGCCGAGGCCTTGGTAAACCGTTGCCAGGTTGCTGAGAAAGGTTGCCGTATTGGGATGGTCCGGACCATATTCTCTTTCCGCCAGCGACACGGCTTTTCGGGCCACCGGCAGCGCATCTTTGTAACGGTGCTGGGCGTGCAACTCCCTGAATTCCTGGTAAGTGGCCTCAAGTTCCGGGGACATGGCGTTGGCCGGGCCGGGCCACAGCCACACAATCACCAGCATGGGCAGGATCAGGTTACGTAGCGGCATTGCGCTTCTTCTACTGCTGAAAGTTTATCCTAGGGCCAGGCCCGCGAGTCGGGAAGGCCGAGGGCGCGGAGGATACGCGAGCGGAACTCGCGGCGGTAAAGCACCAACACCACCCAGGCCGAGAGCGATATGAACAGCCAGGGGTGGACGAACCAGCTCAAGGTGGCAAGACCGAAATAATAGGCCCGGATGCCGCGGTTGAAATGGGTGGCGGCGGTGACGCTGACCCGTGCCGCGCGGTCTGCGTAGTCGGCGTCGTCCGGGTTGTCGCCGCCGGGTGCCGGCGCGCCGCCGACCATGATCGACAGGTAGTTGAACTGGCGCAGCGACCAAGTGAACTTGAAGAAGGCGTAGACGAAGATGACGATGAGAAACAGCACCTTCAACTGCCACATCCCGGGCGTGGTCCTGACCGTGAAGGGCAGGCCCGAGATCACCTCATGGGCACGGTCGGCGGCGCCGAGCACGGCGACCAAACCGGCAAGGACGAAAATGGCGGTCGAGGCGAAGAACGACACGCTGCGCATCAGATTGCCGATGATCTGGATATCCTCGATTCTGGGCGCACGCTCGATCATGCGCTTCATCCAGCGCGTGCGGTAGGCGTCCATGGCCGCCATGGCGCTTTCGGAACGCCAGTGTGAATGATCGGCAAACCCGGTGTAGCCAATCCAGCACACCAGGATCCAGATGAAGGCGGCGATGTCGAGAAAAGGCGAAACCGTCACGGTGGAATTGTCCCGTATTTAAGCCGGCATGCTAGACATAATAGAGGATCAAGGTGACGCTGAGTAGCACCGCGACCCACACCACCGTCGATCCGGTGGGCCAGGTCCGCGCCAGCGCGCCCTGGGGCCCATGGTGGCGGTAGACCGCGGCAATGAATTTTTCGAGCCGGATCTCTGCCCGCGTCAGGGTCACGATGCGCGCGTATTTGACCGCCCGCGCGATCCAGCCCACCACTCGAGGCAGGGCGCGGCGGTAGATCCAATCGCTGTCGAGATTGGTCAAGCGCATCTCCGGCGGGTAGAGCCCCGTGCGCAACAGAACCGAAAAGGCGAGTGCCGAGAACATCAGAAGTTGGGTCTGGGTCACCACATGGGCCGTGGTGTAGGGCACGAAATCCATCGCGTTTGGCAATATTGCATAGAGCGGCGCGGGATAGACGCCGATGGCAATGCAGAGAAACGCCGAGATCCCCATGGCGATCAGCATGTTGGCGGGCGCTTCCTTGCAGCGGATGCCGCTGTCATGGGCGTAAAAGGCGAAGAACGGAATCTTGATCCCCGAATGATGGAATACGCCGGCCGAGGCGAACAGCAACACGAGCCAGGTGAACCAATATCCTTCCTGGGCCAGGGCGGCGATGATCAGGGACTTCGAAATGAATCCCGAAAACAAAGGGAAGGCCGAGATCGAGGCGGCGCCGACGATGCAGAAGCCCGCGGTCCAGGGCATCGACTTGTAAAGCCCGCCGAGCTCGGAGCCCTTGATGGTGCCGGCGCGATGAAGGACGGCGCCCATGCTCATGAACAAAAGCGCTTTGTAGAGGATATGGGCGAAGGCGTGGGAGACGGTGCCGTTGAGCGCCAGTGGCGTGCCGATGCCGATGCCCACCACCATGAAGCCGAGCTGGTTGTTGAGGCTGTAGGCCAGCACCCGGCGCAAATCGTTCTCGATCACCGCGTAGAAGATGGGGAAGGCGGTCATCAGGGCGCCGATCCAGATAAGCATCTCGGTGCCGGCATAACCACGCGCCAGCGCATAGACCGCGAGCTTGGTGGTGAAGGCGCTCAACACCACGGTGCCGAATACGGTGGCTTCCGGATAGGCGTCCTGGAGCCAGTTGTGGAGAAGGGGAAACGCGCATTTGATGCCGAAGGCGATGAAGATCAGGCTGGTGGCGAAACTCGTCACGCCAAGATTGCCAAAGTCGATCGATCCCGTCGCCCGGTAATGCAGGATGACCCCGGCGAGCAGGATCACCCCCGAGCCGATCTGGATGATGAGATAGCGCATGCCGGCGCGGTAGGCGCGCTCGGTGCGCCGGGCCCAGATCAGGAACACCGAGGCGACCGCCGTCAGTTCCCAGAAGATGAAAAGCGAGATGAGATCGCCGACCATGACGGCGCCGATTGCGGCGCCGGCGTAGATCAGGGCGGAGACATGCTGCACTTCGTCCTTCTCATGCCAGCCATAAATGACGTTGAGGAAGGAGGCGATCAGGAAGATGGTTGCGAAAGCCACGGCGAGCTTGTCGACCCGCAGCAGGGTCAGCACATGGCTGAAAATTTCGACTTCGGCGGCATTGCCGGCGGGCAGGGTCCACAGCTGAACCATGGCGAGAACCGGCAGCGCCAGCATATAACCATAGCGCAGCCTCCTGGGCAGCATCGGGACCAAAAGGGCGCCGAGGATCAGGATCAGGCCGGGAGGAAGATCAGCGATCATAGTAATCCTCGCCC
>JAZFWG010000131.1:0-4973 GCA_036448135.1 Alphaproteobacteria bacterium | reverse complement strand
TCCGCATATAGAGGATGACGAACAGGAACACCGCCGGCAACATGCCGAACACCGCCGCCAACCCGACGAAGCCCAACAGCCAGGCGAGATAGGTGAAGGCGCGGGTCAACATGACCTTGGTCGTGATCCCCTCGTCCTGGACCGAGAGATCGAGGTGCAGGGACTGGATGACCTGTTCCTTGGCCCCTCCCTCGAGGCCGTTAGCGGCGCTCGACCTGCGGACCTCACGGAATATGACAACGGCCATGAAGAGGGCGAACACGGCGTAGATCGCGAAGCCCAACAACTCTTGTCTGGTCATGTCTTCGAGGAACGTGTCTTCCAAGAGAAGGTCTAACAAGGGGAGGTCTAAGTCGTCCATGGCACCAATCCTTTACTGGGTTCGCTCTCGACCATCGGTCAGCGCTCGCGCCCGCCGAAGGTGAAATTGAGCAGGCTGACGACGGTGACGGAAATGGTGAAGACGCCAACGATCATAGGCACGATCTTGGCATCCAGGTTCCACTCCGAGGCCTGCATCATCATCACCGTCAACAGGGCGATGAATCCAACGTAGAACGCGGTCGTGACGTTGAACCGGGGGGCCGTCAGGCCGGCGATCATCCCGCTGAACCCGCCGGACCTCCTGATCTCGCGGACGAACGGCCGGAACAGGCCCCACAGCGCCAGAGCGAACATGAACGCGACGATGGGGCGCAGCAGCCAGTCGGCGCCGTAACGCTGGACCGAGATGAAGAGGTAACGCTCGACGATGCCGCCCAGCACGAAGCCCAGGATCAGGGGCGGCCGCGGCCAGCCCAGCCGCTTCATGCTCCAGCCGATGACGCCGAACAGCACCAGGGCGTAGATGTCGCCCCACTGGCGCGAGCCCTGGAAGGCGCCGACGAACACCACCGTCAGGATCAGCGGCATGATGACGGCGTAGCGGATGATGGCGACCTTGGCGAACTGGTCCGAGAACATGAAGCAGAGGCCGGCGCCCAGGATGTTGGCGAGCGCCACGCTCCATACCATGGTGTAGGTGACGTCCAGGTTCTTGGTCAGCATTTCGGGGCCGGGAGTGAGCCCCTGAATCAGGAACGCGCCCAAAAGGATCGCCATCGAGGCGCTGCCCGGCACGCCGAAGGCGATGGTCGGCACCAGGGCGCCGCCCTCCTTGGCGTTGTTCGAGCCCTCGGAGGCCAGCACGCCGCGGATGTCGCCCTTGCCGAAGGTTTCGGACGCGCCTTTCTCGGTCCGCGCCGCGTGACCGTAGGCGATCCAGTCGATCACCGCCGCGCCGACGCCGGGGATCATGCCGAGGAAAGATCCGATCCAGGCACAGCGGATCACCAGCCACCAATGGCGGAAGGTGTCTCTCACACCTTGCCACTGGCCCTTGCGCGAATCGATCTTCGCATCACCGGCGACGCTGCGCCGGGCGATCGCCATGTCGGCGAGCTCAGGCAAAGCGAACAGGCCGATGGTCACCGGCACCAGGGGCAGGCCGTCCCAAAGGTAGAGCGTATCCAGGGTCCAGCGCAGCGTCCCGATCTGCGGGTCCGAACCGACCATGGCGATGATCAGGCCGAAGCCGGCCGCGGCCAGGCCCCTGAGGGGCGCGCCGCCGCTCAAGACCGCCACCATCGACAGGCCGAAGATCGAGAAAGCCAAGAGCTCCGGCGAGCCGAGATAGAGCATCACGGGCCTCAAGATCGGAATGCTGACCGCGAGAAGCAGGGCGCCGAACACGCCGCCGATCAACGAGGCGGTATACGCCGCCCCGAAGGCGCGTCCGGCCTGGCCCTGTTTCGCCAATGGGTGCCCGTCCAGGATCGTCGCCGCCGACCCCGCGGTGCCCGGCACGCCGAACAACACCGCCGGGATGGTGTCGGAGGTGGTGGTGACCGACCCCATGCCCAGGAGGAAGGCAAAGGCCGTATAGGGATCCATGTCGAAGGTGAAGGGCAGCAGCAGCGCCATGCCGACGATGCCGCCGAGGCCCGGAATCACCCCCAGCATCAGGCCGATCATCACGCCGGATGCCAGGAAAAACAGGCGCATCGGATCGGCCATGATGACCACGGCCTTCCCCGCCATTTCCAGCATGAAATCAACTTCCATAACGCCTCACCCTGTAGACCGGCGAATCGGCCGCGCCGAGGTTACCGCGCACCACACGGCCGACAAACGGTATTTCGGCACCAGGAACCAGCGGCAGTCCCGGCCCTTCGCCCTACTCCCCGGCCGGCTCCGTTTCCTTCCAGCGCCGGAAAAGATTGTGGGAGACGCCGAACAGGTCGAGCGCCTTCCCCACCGTCTGATTGATGAGGTCGTCGATGGTTTTCGGCCTGTGGTAGAAGGCGGGCACCGGCGGCATGACCACCGCCCCGTAACGGGCGGCGCGCGCCATCAGTTCGATGTGACCCAGATGCAGCGGCGTCTCCCGCACCAGCAGCACCACCCGGCGCGTCTCCTTGAGGCAGACATCGACGGCCCGGGTGATCAGATTGTCGTCATAGGAGTGCACGATACCGGACAGGGTCTTGATCGAACAGGGCGCGACCAGCATGCCCGAAGTCCGGAACGACCCGCTCGACAGCGACGCCCCGATGTCCTTGTAGTTGTGCACGACGTGGGCCAGGGCCTTGACGTCGGAAATCTTCCAGTCGGTCTCGCCGGTGACGGTCTGCCCGGCGGCGGAGGACATGATGAGATGAATCTCGACGTCCTTCGCCTTGCGCAATGCCTCCAAGGCCCTGATGCCGTAGATCGCCCCCGAGGCCCCGGATATCCCGACGATGATTCTTTGCATACTCCTAAGGTCCCTGACCGACCGCCCTGCAAGTGCGCCGCTTGGACCGGGGTTCTTTTCGTGTTCGCCCAAGGGATAAAAACAAATATTCGGTCAATGGTCCACCCCGGAGGCCCTCACCTATTTTGCGTAATGGTGTCGAGCAGCGCCGGCTGGCCGGCCTTGACGCGCGCAATCGCGCGCTCGAGCGCCGGACCGACATCCCTGGCCCGGTCGATGGGCCCTTCGGCGTACCATCCCATGGCGCGGGCAAGACCCGCGAAATCCGGGTCCGGATCGGACAAGTCCATGCCGATATAGGCCCGCTCCACCGGGGTTAGACGCAACTCGGCCATGCGGATCTGATGCTCCCAGTCGTTGTAGTAGGCGCGGTTGTTGAACATGACCAGCAGCAACGGGATGTGGTGCTTGGCGGCGACCCAGAGCGCGCCGGCGTCGAACATGAGGTCGCCGTCGGGCTGCATGCCGACGACCAGGCGTCCCTTGTCCCGGTGGGCAAGGCCCACGCCCAGCGAGATGCCGATCTGGGTCGCGGTGCCCAGGGACTTGCCGGCGTGACGGTAGGGTCTGTCGAAGTTCCACAGCTTCCGGGCCCAGTCCCCGAGGGTCCCGGCGGTGAGCACCCAGTCCTCGTCCTTGATCGCCTCCCAGACCTCGCCGGCCAGCACCGGCAGCGGGATGGGACTTGCGTTGCGCCTCTTGCGGGCTTCCCTCGCCCAGCTCTCGCGCGCCGCCTTGTGCCGCTTCGCGATCTCGGCGCCGCGCCTCCTGGCCCGGGCCTTGAGCCTGGGGTTCCGGTTCAGCAGCTGGCGGCAACGCCTGGCCAGCTCCGGAATGGCGAGGCCGGTGTCGGCCAGGATTCTCAGATCGGCGTGGACAAGGCGCTGATAGTCGAGCGACCAGCTGCTGATCTCGAGATCGCCGAATCCGATGTCGATGAAACGGCAGTCCTTCGAGACGACGGTCTCAACCTTGCGGGTCGTGGAGCGCAACCTGGTGGTCGGCTTCTCCCAGTCGCGGACGTCGAGGCCGACGATGAGGTCCGCGTCCGGAAAAACGTTCTCCACCATACTCATGTTGAGGGGATGGCAGCTCGGGAAATTGAGCCGGCTGTTGATGTCGTAGACCGGGGCCTGCACCGTCTCCGCGAGCTTCACCAGGGCGTGGAACCCGGTCTCGTTGCGCCCGGAATATTCCGCCAGCAGCACCGGATTTTTGGCCTTGACCAGCATTTCCGCCGCCCGGTCGAGGGCCTGCGCGTCCGGGGCGATGGGGTGCGGCACCTTGGCGGCGCCCTTGGGCGGCAGCGCCACCTTGTGGTCGAGCGGCGCCTCCTGGAGCCAGGCGTCGTAACACATGTACACCGGCCCTTGGGGCTCGGTCATCATGACGGAATAGGCGCGCGCGAAGGATTCCGGCACGCCGTCGATGGTCGATGGCTGGTAATCCCACTTGGTGTAGTCGCGGATCGCCTGACCCTGGACGTTGGCGGTGTGGATCCAGTCGATTCTCGGGCGCCGCTTGGTTTCGTCCATCGGCCCCGTGGCGCCGATGATGAAGATCGGGGCGCGGTCGATATAGGCATAATAGATCGCGAGATTGGCGTGCAGCAGGCCCACCAGGTCGTGGAGGATAGCCACCATCGGCTTGCCGGACGCCTTGGCATAGCCGTGGGCGACCTGAACGGCGGTCTCCTCGTGCTGGCACAGCATCATTCGGGGATAGTCCTGCCCGTAATTGACCAGCGAATCGTGCAGCCCCCGGAAGCTGGCGCCCGGGTTGAGCGCGGCATAGGGCATGTCATAGCGGCGCAGCATGTCGACGATGACATCGGCCCCCCAGCGCCGTTTGGCCGGAACCGCCCTGGGCTTTTTCGGGGCTCTGACGGGTTTGCGAAAGCTACTCGACTTGTTCGCCGTATCGCTCGTCCGGGCCATCCACCCCTCTCTTCAATTCCTGACGGTCCAATTCCTGACGGTTCGGGGCCTTTTGCAAGGCCCGGTGGAAACACGATTGTTGCAAATCACCACTCCCGCCGCGCCGGCCCATTTTGCCGCGGCCGGGCCGCAAACAGGCGCCCGCCCGGGCGAGTCAACGAATCTCTCCAAGCCGATCGGTGGGAAAGGCCTCCATCCCGGCGCGAATGACCTCGCCGGAGTATCGTAACGGCGTTCAACAA
>JAZFWG010000130.1:0-2836 GCA_036448135.1 Alphaproteobacteria bacterium | reverse complement strand
CCAATGAGGCCACCCGGCCCTCGCGCTTGATCAAATCCACCGCGTCCTATGTGTGGCGCTCGGTGATGACCATCGTGCGCGTCTTCATGCTGTATATGCCGATGGCCTTTTTGGGGACGCTGGCGGCCGTAAGCGCCTCGGCCGGGCTGGTCCTCGGCATCCGCTACCTGGTGTTCATGTTCATGGGCCAGGGCCAGGGCCACCTGCAATCGGTGGTGCTGGCGGCGATCCTGCTGATCGTCGCCATGGTGTTTATGATGGGGGCGCTGATCAGCGACATGGTGGCCGCCAACCGGAGGCTGCTGGAAGAGGTGCGCATGCGGCGCCTCGCCGAGGAGATCAAGGGCCGGGATCAATAGGCGGCTATGGGCCTGGCGCCAGCCGCTCGATGCGCTCGACAATGTAATCGGTGACATTGATGCGCCCGGCGATGGCGGCGTCCCTCAAGGTAAGCCAATGGCCGGGCGGATTGCGCAATCTTTCATCGGCACAGGCCAGGATCGCGGTAGCGTCGCCGGGCAGCTGGGTGACGAGATCACCGTCCGTCAACTCACTGATATAGCCCATCCGGTAAGCCGATGAACAGATTGCCGGGACGCCCAGCAGCGCGGCCTCCGCGGCCATGGTCGCGCTTTCGCCAATGAACAGCTTGCAATGGGCGAGCAGGTGGTGGATGTCTCTGAGCCGGCCGTCATAGAGCAGCGCTTCCAGTCCGGCGGGCACCGCGCCTTCCGCCGACAGGTGGACCTTACCCCTGGCACCGAGCGCGCCGACGATGCGGGCCAGGTGGTCGGCCGCCCAGCCCCGCTTGCCGAGGTCATGGGCCGCCCCCCAGGCGATGGTGCGGACGAAGAAATTGTCACGATCCGGGGACAGGCCAAGCGCAATGGCGGTCTCGAGCCGGGGCTGGAACTGCCGCGGATGAAGGTAGGCCAGTTCCTTGAAGCCGTTGAAGCGGAAGGTCCGGCCCTTCGCCTCGGGGCCGTGCCAGTAGCTCGGCACGTGCCACTCGGTAATGAACGGACAGGTCAGTGAAATCTGCAGCCTGGCATTCTCGGTATCGTAGAAGCCGATGGTCGGGATCCCCAGCAAGCGCCCGACATGGGAAATAGCGACCCCACCGAAGCCGACCATCACGTCGGGCCGGTCACGGCGCGCCAGGGTCAACAGGCGAAGGTCGCGGCGGATCAACTCGATGGCCAGGCGCACCATGCCACCGCCCCAGGCGGTCAGCGGCGTATGCGGCTCCCCAAATTCGTCCAGCAACTGGCAGGTGATGTCCTTATGGCGGCTGGCGATGACGATGGCGGCGCCGTCGGCCCGCAACTTGGCGATGGCATCGCGGAAGAACAGCACGTCGGCGGGGTGGACGATATCGAAAAGAACTTTCATGGGCGCAAGCGACTATCGCCGCCATTGTGGCTAAGCTACCATCGAACCGGACGACCGCACCCCGGTGGGCGGGCCGTGTCAATCTAATCCGGAGTGGCACCGATAGATAGCAGGAACCCCGACCCCCGAGCGGCGATGGCCTTGGTCGCCCCTTTCTGCGCCGAACCCGGTGGCGGCGGCGTCTATACCCGCTCGGTCATTTCCCTTCTGCGCGCGGCCTTCGGGGAGGGCGCGCTGGATGTCGTCGCCCCGGCGCCGCACAAGAGTTGGCCGCCCCTGGCGGAACGCGCCTGGTGCGTCGCCGCCAGCGCCTTCGGGCCCTACCCGTCCAAGGCCGTTTTTTCCCGCCGTTCCGGCCTGGATGCCGCGCTGCGCGCCGATCCCGGGCGGCTCGATGGGCGCATCCTCATCATCAACGGCGCCGACAGTTACTGGTTTGCCGATGCCTACGGGGGCGCCGCCACGCGCCGCGTCCTGATTTGCCATAACATCGAATCGGTCTTGTATTCGGACCATATCGATTCCTTGGGGCCGGTCGCGGGCCTCGTGCTGCGGGGCGTGCTCGGCGATGACGAGAAATTTCGGCGCCTGGAATCCCGGGCATTTGCCGAATCCGACCTGGTCGTCTGTATTTCCAGCGAAGACGCGGCGTATATCGAGGCGAATCATGGCGGCACGCCCACCCATCACCTGCCGCCGGTCTTCGATTATCCGCCCTACGCAGCGAGGCGGGCGGCGGCGGAGCCGCGGTCACGCCCGGCTTTGCGTCTGGGATTCCTCGCCAAGTTCGGTTGGTGGCCCAATGAAGACGCGGCCCGGTGGCTGGTCCGGGAAATCATGCCGCGGTTGCCCGATGACCGGGAATTGCATCTCTTCGGCCTTGGGAGCGCGCGCCACCAATCGCCCCGGGCCCGCGTATTCGCCCATGGCTTCGTCGATGATCTCGATGAGGTCTGGCGCGCCTGCGATATCGTGCTTTGCCCCATGCGGCGCGGCGGCGGCGTCAATGTCAAGTTCGCCGAAGCGCTGTATAACGGCATGCCGGTCTGTGCGACGCCGCTGGCCGCGCGCGGGCTCCGGATCGATAGCCGGGATGCGCCGGGCCTGAAATATCTCGCTGACACCGATGAATGGGTCACCTTCCTCGGCAGTGACGCCGCCACAGCCTTCGCCGCCGCAAAGGCCCCCGCCGCCCTCGGCGAGGGGTTCGCATCTGCGCGCCAGGTCGCCCCCTTGAGGGACGCGTTTGAACGGTTTGTGTTTAACCCCGGGGCATGATGCCGGGCCCGGATAACGCTACCGAATTCAGGCGGGGCGGTGGCAACCGCCGAGATGACAGTTTCTTTTAGCGCATCATTCGCCTCAATCCGCGCACCAGCCTTCCCAGCATGGGGACCCGTTCAATGCGGCGCGCTGAGCGGCGGAGCCGCTGCAGGAAAGCAAG
>JAZFWG010000129.1:0-6585 GCA_036448135.1 Alphaproteobacteria bacterium | reverse complement strand
GCGTCGATGATGGCCCGGGTGGCGTCGGTGATCGGCGTGTGCAGGGTAATAAAGTCGGCGCGGCGGAACAGCTCGTCCAAGTCCACCTTGTCGACGCCCAGATCGCCGGCCCGTTCCGGCGACAGATACGGATCATAGGCCGCCACCTTCATTTTCAGCCCCTGCGCCCGGTCGGCGACGATGGCGCCGATATTGCCGCAGCCGATGATGCCGAGGGTCTTACCGGTCAGCTCGACCCCCATGAAACGGTTCTTCTCCCATTTGCCTTGATGGGTCGAGGCGTTGGCGAGGGGGATCTGCCGGGCCAGGGCGAACATCAAGGCGATGGCGTGCTCGGCGGTGGTGATCGAATTGCCGAACGGGGTGTTCATGACGATGACGCCCCGCGCCGTGGCCGCGGCGACATCGATATTGTCGACACCGATACCGGCCCGGCCCACCACCTTTAGCTTACCGGCGGCCGCGAGCACCTTGGCCGTCAACTTGGTCGCCGACCGCACCGCAAGGCCGTCATAGTCGCCGATGCAGGCCAGAAGTTCGTCCGCCTTCATGCCGGGCTTGAAATCGGCCTCGACGCCACGCTCCTTGAAGATGTCGACGGCGCGTTGGCTCAATTGATCGGAAATCAGTACTTTCGGCATCACGCTGTCCTTTCGCCAACGCCGGAGGCGAACTTGGCTTTCACGGTTTCGGCGGCCCAATCGAGCCAGGGGAACAGGGCCTCGAGGTCGGAGCGCTCGACGGTGCTGCCGGCCCAGATGCGCAGGCCCGGCGGCGCCGCGCGATAGCCGTCGATATCATAGGCCGCGCCTTCGTCTTCCAGCGCCGCCACCATGCTCTTGGGAACCGCGGCCTGGGCCTCGGCATCGAGCGCGGTGAACCACGGCGCGACAATCTTGAGGCAGACCGAGGTGGATGAGCGCTTAGCCGGGTCCGGGGCCAGGAAATCGACCCAGTCGGTGCGGCTGACCCAATCGGCGATGGCCCCAAGGTTGTCATCGGCGCGCTTGATCATGGCATCGAGCCCGCCCAGCCCTTCTGCCCATCGGAGCGTGTCGAGGGCATCCTCGACACACAACATCGACGGCGTGTTGATGGTGTCGCCCTTGAAGATGCCTTCGATCAGCCTGCCGTTGCTGGTGAGCCGGAAGATCTTGGGCATCGGCCATGGCGGGGTGTAGCTGGCGAGCCGTTCCACCGCCCGGGGGCTTAGGATCAGCATGCCGTGCTGGGCCTCGCCGCCAAGGACCTTCTGCCAGGAATATGTCACCACGTCGAGCTTCGGCCACGGCAGATCCATGGCGAAGACGGCGGAGGTGGCGTCGCACAAGGTCAGGCCGGCGCGGTCGTCGGCGATCCAATCGCCATCGGGCACGCGCACGCCAGAGGTGGTGCCGTTCCAGGTGAAGACGATGTCGCGGGCGGGGTCGGTGGTGGCAAGATCGGGGATCTCGCCGTAATCGGCCTCGAATTGGCGGACGTCGTCCAGCTTCAATTGCTTGACGATATCGGTGATCCATCCGCTGCCGAAGCTTTCCCACGCCAGGACGTCGACGCCCCGGGCGCCGAGCAGCGACCACATCGCCATCTCGAAGGCGCCGGTATCGGAGGCGGCGACGATGCCGATGCGGTAATCGTCGGGAAGACGGAGGATCCTGCGGCTGAGATCGATGACCTCGCCGAGCTTGTTCTTGCCCGCGCCGGACCGGTGCGAACGGCCCACAAGGGCGTCCTTGAGGCACGCGATGGACCAGTTGGGACGTTTTGAGCAGGGACCCGAGGAAAAATTGGGGTTTTGTGGCCGGATGGTCGGCTTCATGATGTCTATTCCTTCCAGAATAGTTGCACCCCGTTGGGGGGGCGTGGCCCGGCGCGGATACTAAGGATGTGACCCAGGCCCGTCAACGGCGGGATTCAGGAGGCAGATATGCATCTGGGGAAGGGCAAAAGTTAACGCCGCTGGGGCCGTCCAGGGGAGCGCCGGGGGGATTTCAGACCGCGGCGGCCAGGGCCGCGCCGAGCTCCCCTGTGGTGGCGGTGCCCCCCATATCCGGCGTCAGGGGCCCACCGCCGTCCAGCACCCGGGATATGGCGTCCTCGACCGCCCGGGCGGCCTCGGTCTCACCGAGATGATCCAGCATCATGGCGCCGGACCACACCTGGCCGATGGGATTGGCGATGCCCTTGCCGGCGATATCGGGGGCCGAGCCGTGGACCGGCTCGAACATGGAGGGGAAATCACCCTCGGGATTGATGTTGGCGGACGGCGCGATACCGATGGAGCCCGCCACCGCCGGGCCCAGATCGGACAGGATATCGCCGAACAGATTGCTGCCGACCACCACATCGAACCAGTCGGGGTGACTGACGAAATGGGCGCACAATATGTCGATATGATACTGATCGGTGGTGACGTCGGGATAGTCGGCACCAACCGCGCGGAAGCGTTCGTCCCAATAGGGCATGGTGTGGATGATGCCGTTGGACTTGGTGGCCGAGGTCAGGTGCTTTTTATCGCGGGCCCGCGCCAACTCGAAGGCATAGCGCAGGATACGGTCGACGCCCCGGCGGGTGAAGACGCTCTGTTGGACCGCCATTTCCGCATCCGAGCCGTCATAGAGTCGGCCGCCGATCTCGGAATATTCGCCCTCGTTGTTCTCACGCACCACCAGGAAATCGATGTCGTCGGCGCCGCGCCCGGCCAAGGGCGACGTTACCCCCGGCAGCAACCGCACCGGCCGCAAATTGACATATTGCTGCATCGACCGGCGGATCGGGATCAACAGCCCCCACAGCGAGATATGGTCGGGAACGCCGGGGAAACCGACGGCGCCGAGGAAGATGGCGTCATGGGCCTTGAGTTGATCGATGCCGTCCTCCGGCATCATCCGCCCGGTCTCGGCATAGGTCTCGCAGCTCCAGGGATATTGCCGCCAGCGGAATTCGAAACCGAACCGGGCGCCGGCGGCCTCCATCACGCCGATGGCTTCCGGCACCACCTCCTTGCCGATGCCGTCACCGGGAATGACAGCGATGTCATAGCTCTTTGCCATCGGTCTCTATGTGCCTCGTCATGACGGCGCGCCCGCCCGGGCGTGGATGTTGCCGTTATTCGGTGAACTTGGTGACGGTATGTGCGTGGTTGAGGGGGCCGTGGCCACTGCCCAGGCCGGGTGCGGACAGGATCGCCTTGTGCACATAGGCCCGCGCGCGGCGCACCGCGTCCAGCATCTGCATGCCCTGGGCCAGGCCGGTGGCGATGGCCGAGGCCAGGGCACAGCCGGTGCCATGGGTGTGGAGGGTGTTGATGCGTGGGTTCACGAACCGCTCATTGTGCCCATCGTCGTCGATATAGATATCGGTGACGGCGTTCCCTGCCAAGTGGCCGCCTTTGACCAGCACCGCCTTGGGCCCAAGGGTGATGAGCATCTCGGCGGCGTGCTGCATGGTTTCCAGATCATCAATCTGCATGCCGGTCAGCGCCTCGGCCTCGGGCAGGTTGGGGGTGATGATGCGGGCCCCGACGATGAGACGCCGCTTGAGGGTGGCGACGGCTTCGACATCCAATAGCCGTTCTTTACCCTTAGCCACCATCACCGGATCGACCACCAGAGGAATCGAGGTGGCGACTTCCAAGGCGTCGCACACCGCCTCGATGACCTCGGTATTGTGAAGCATCCCGGTCTTGATGGCGTCGGCGCCGATATCGGAAAGGATGACGTCGATCTGCTTGGCGACGAAATCGGGCGCCACGGCTTCCACGGCGGCCACGCCCCGGGTGTTCTGGGCGGTCAGCGCCGTCACCGCGGTGGCGGCATAACCATCCAGGGCCGTAATCGTCTTGATATCACCTTGAATTCCGGCGCCGCCGCCCGAATCCGAACCGGCGATTACAAGTACCCGCCCTTGCAATGGAGCTCTCCTTTGAACCAATGATTCGCGGAATCGCGAACCTAGTTTCGAGGAACAATCTAACCCTCAAATTAACATCCTACCTTAACGCCGAACGGGAACATTCCGTGATCGCGCCGACGATTTCATCGACCACATGGCCGATCAAGGCCTCGTCCTCGCCTTCGGCCATGACCCGGACCACGGGCTCGGTGCCGGATTCACGGATCAGCAGGCGGCCCTTGGCGCCGAGACTGGATTCGGCGGCACGGATCGCCTTCTTGACCTTGGCATCGTCGAGCGGATTGGCGCCATTTACGGCGACACTGCGCAACAGCTGGGGACAGGGCTCGAACAGACGGCCGGCCTCGGAGGCGGGGCGTCCCGATTTGATCAGCACCGCCAGCACTTGCAGGGCCGCGATCAGAGCATCCCCGGTGGTGGTGTAATCGCTGAGGATGATGTGGCCCGATTGCTCGCCCCCGAGGTTGCAGCTGAGTTCGCGCATCCGCTCGACCACATAGCGGTCTCCGACCTGGGTGCGAATCAGCTTGAGGCCCAGGCTTTCGAGATAACGCTCGAGGCCGAGATTCGACATCACCGTAGCCACCACGCCACCGCCATCGAGCCGTCCGGACCGGTGCCAGCTTTCGGCCACCACGGCCATCAATTGATCACCGTCAAGAAGCAGACCGTTTTCATCACTGACCACCAGGCGGTCGGCATCGCCATCAAGGGCAAGACCGAGATCCGCGCCTTCGCCATGCACGGTTTCCATCATCGCCTCGGGGCTGGTGCTGCCGCAATCGCGGTTGATGTTGAAGCCGTCGGGGTCATCGCCGATGGCGATGACCTCGGCGCCGAGCTCACGCAACACCGTCGGCGCCACCTTGTAAGCGGCACCGTTGGCGCAATCGACAACCACCTTGAGGCCGTCAAGAGTGAGCCCCTTGGGGAAGGTGTTCTTGACGAATTCGATGTAACGGCCGACGGCGTCGTCGAGCCTGGTTGCCCGGCCGAGATTCTCCGGCGCCGCCAAATCGTTGGTGGCGCCGGCATCGAACCGGGATTCGATTAGGGCCTCGACCTCGTCGGACAGCTTGTAGCCGTCGGGCCCGAACAGTTTGATGCCGTTGTCGGCATAAGGGTTGTGGGACGCCGAGATCATGACCCCGAGATCGGCGCGCATGCTGCGGGTCAGCATGGCCACGGCGGGCGTCGGCAACGGCCCGACCAGAACCACATCCATGCCCACGGCGATGAAGCCCGCGGTCAAGGCCGGCTCCAACAGATAGCCGGACAGCCGGGTGTCCTTGCCGATGATGACGCGATGGCGGTGGCCGCCACGGGTGAATTCCGCCCCCGCGGCCATGCCCACGCGCAACGCCGTGTCCGCGGTCATGGGCTCGATATTGGTAGTGCCGCGAATGCCGTCGGTGCCGAACAGTTTACCGGCCATGGCTCTCGTCCCCGAAAATGCCGCCATATGTAAAATAGAATTGACTGCACATACTACAAGCCCGGCCAGCGCCACAAGCCTTAAGCATACACAGTCTTGTTTAATTCCCGCCAAACATCGACCATCTGGCGGGTCTCTTCGACATCATGCACGCGCAGGATCTGAACCCCCTGGTCGAGCGCCGCCGAGGCCACGGCAAGCGAGCCGGCGAGACGGCGTTCCGGGTCATCGGCGCCGGCGATGCGGCCGATGAAGCTTTTGCGCGACGCCCCCAACACCACGGCGCATCCGAGACCATGGAAAAGTGATAGCGCCCGCAGGATTTCCACATTGTGGGTGGCGGTCTTGGCGAATCCGATGCCGGGATCGACGGCAATACGCCCGCGTGGGATCCCCGCCCGCTCGCAGAGCACGATGCGCGCTTCCAGCTCATCATAGACGTCGAGGGGCGCATGGAAGTAGCGCGGCGCCGCCTGCATGGTGGCGGGTTCACCCCGGCTATGCATGAGGATCACGGGCGCCTTGCTTTCCGCCGCCACCGACATGCTTTGGGGATCGAAGGAAAGCGCGGTGACATCGTTGATGATGCCGGCCCCGGCCGTGAGCGCCGCCGCCATCACCCCGGCCTTGCGGCTGTCGATGGACAGCACCGCATCGGCGTCGGCTAGGCCACGGATCACCGGCAGGACGCGGCCGAGCTCGTCGGGTTGGGATACCGGCGAGGCGCCGGGGCGGGTCGATTCGCCACCGATATCCAAGATGTCGGCGCCGGCCGCCGCCAGGGCCCGGCCATGCCGGATGGCTGATCGCGGATCCAGGAACGCGCCGCCATCGGAAAAGCTGTCCGGGGTGACGTTGATGACACCCATGATCCGGGGCCGGTCCAGGGCAAGGCCGGCGAAGGGCTGCCGTTTGACCGTCAGGAGATGCAGGAGGCGGGTGATGCGGTCACGGTGGGCCGCGCCCTGGCGTTCGCTCCAATCCAGGACATCGGTAAGGCGGGCCGATGCGGTGGAAATCTCATCGCCATTGCGGATCAGAACTTGGCAACGGTTGAAGGCGGCATCACCACCCGAGAGCCGCCAACCAAAACCCGCCTCCCCCTCGACGCAGTCGGCCTCCAAGGCCCGCTCCAGCCCGATGGGGCGAAGGTAAATCTGCGCACCCTCGCCAATGTTGGGAATAATGTCGGAAAAATTCGCCGCCGAGCGCGAACCGGCTACGGTGAGACCGGC
>JAZFWG010000128.1:0-7910 GCA_036448135.1 Alphaproteobacteria bacterium | reverse complement strand
CTCGAACTGCTGCAAATCGGCGATGAAATTGGTTTCCCAGGTATGGCGTCCGGGCTGGCGCGGGGTCAGCTCGCCTTCGCCCTGATAGAACTGGTCGGGGCCTTCCCGGTCGCCGAAGCGGAACGGGTTGTGGAACACGAACTCGTCATTGTGGAACAGCTTGAGCACCATCGGCAGGTTGGTGGTGGACGACAGCTTGGCCACCTCCTGGCCCGAGCCGTTGAAGATCTGATAGGGCGTATTCAGCGGCACCGAAAAAAACGCCTTGGGGCCCCACTCGAAGGTATGGGCGGTACCGTCCGAAAGCGTGATCGAGGTCGAGCCGTGGCCTTCGAGGTCATAGAAAATCTCTTCGAAGCAATGCTGCATCGGCCGGGTCTTGCCGCCGGGCAGGATGTCGTGCAAGAACACCGAAACATAGTCGCCGCGGCCGTCCAGATGGACCAGCGCCCCGTTGCATTCGGTGAAGCCCCAGGGCTTGGTCTCGCAGGCCAGCATGTCGACGGCGAAGCCTTCATAGATCGGGATGTTCTGCGCCTGGGCCCAGTCGTTGTACGGATTCAACAAGAACAGATCCCTGGTTTCCGTGTCGGTTTTGTCGGTCATGCTCATGATTCCACCTCATGGTCTCCCCCCGGGCGAAGCAACCCGCCCGGTCGAGGGACAGTATAATTCAACCCCGCCCCGTGAACATCCTTTTGACGGCATTCCACAGCACCCGGAACATCAGGGTTAGCCCCGATATGGGCTTGGCGGCGGCGGCTGTGTCCCCTCCGGCTGGCTCCGGGGCCGCGGTCTCTGACAATTGCAGCCTGAGCGCATCGGCGAACTCGCCGATCAATTGCGCAGACACAGCTTCGATAATGCCGACGCCGCGGCCATATTGCGCGATCGATCCCGAAAGGTTCAAATCCGTCTCGATCCGGACCCTGGAGCCGGTCTCGGTGGCCTCGACCAGGAATTCGACATCGGCGTTGGCCCCGCCCCTTCCCTTGGTGTCCATGCCCTGGGCCTTGACCCGGGCGCGGCGCTCGTCCTGATTGATGTCCTCGAACACCACCTTGCCGTCGAAGCTCAGCGCCACCGGCCCCAACCGGAGCGAGACCCGGCCCTTGTAGGTCTCCTCGTCGATGACTTCCGTGATCTCGGCGCCGGGCAAGCACGGCGCGATGCGCTCGATATCCAAGAGCACATCCCAGGCCTCCGGCGGCGCCAAGGGAATCTCGAAGGAATTCTGCAGTTTCATCTGTCTCCCCGTCCGGGCCGGCCTCATGGGTTTGGTTATGTTGAATTCAGCCCCCCTGCGGGGTGAATATGGCATCCAAGAGAAGCCAAAGCAAATCCGCCCGAGTTCGTCTATGATGCCCGCCGGCCCCTCGGCGAAATGAACGAAAAAATGGAGAACCTGAATGAAGCCGCCGCCGTTTAGCTATCACGACCCCGGCACCGTGACCGAGGCCGTCCAATTGCTGGCGTCGCTGGACAACGCCAAGCTGCTCGCCGGCGGCCAAAGCCTGATGCCCATGCTCAACATGCGCTATGCCCAGCCGGACCACGTCATCGACCTCAACCGGGTGGAGGGGTTGAGCTATATCCGCGAAGACGCAGGCGGGCTCGAGATCGGGGCCATGACCCGGCAGCGCGATCTCGAGTTTTCCGAGGACGTCAAACGCCTGTGCCCGCTGCTGGCCGAAGCCATGCCCCTTATCGGCCACCGCCAGACCCGCAACCGCGGCACCATCGGCGGCAGCCTCAGCCATTTCGATGCCTCGGCGGAAATTCCCACGGTTTGCACGGCGGTGGACGCCATCGTCCGCGTCGAAGGGCCGAATGGCGAGCGCGAGATCCCCTTCAAGGATTTCCCCGCCGGGTACCTCACCACCTCGATGGCGTTGGACGAAGTCCTCAAATCAGTGCGGCTACCCCCATGGGCGGCGGGGCACGGCCATGGTTTCGAGGAGTTCGCCCGCCGTCACGGCGATTTCGCCATCGTCTCCGCCGCCGCCCTCATTGAGGCCGGAACCGACGGAGCGATCACGCGGGTATCGGTCACCATCGGCGGCATCGGCCCGGCGCCGTTCAGGGTTGCGGCCGCCGAAGCCGCGCTTGTCGGCCAAGCGGGATCGGCCGCGGCGTTGGCCGCCGCCGCCGAGCACTGCCGCGACATCGACGCCCATGATGACATTCACGCCCCGGCGAGCTATCGCCAGCATCTGGCGGTGGTGCTGGCGCGCCGCGCCCTGGAAAAAGCATGGACCCGCGTCGAGGCGGGCCCCGGAGAGCCCAACATGGGACCAACAACATGAGTGAGAAACGCAAGCTATCGGTGGCGGTGAACGGAACCTCCTATGACGAAGACGTCGAGGTGCGCCTGACGCTGGCGGACTTTCTGCGCCATCAGCTGGGTCTGACCGGCACCCATCTCGGCTGTGAGCACGGGGTGTGCGGCGCCTGCACGGTGCTGGTCGACGGCTTGAGCGTGCGCGGGTGTCTGATGCTGGCGGTCCAGGCCGATGGCACCGAGATCACCACGGTGGAAGGTATCGCCCCGTCTGCGACCGAACTGCATCCCCTGCAGCAGGCATTCCATGACAATCACGGCCTGCACTGCGGGTTCTGCACCCCGGGCATGTTGACCACCTTGTTAGAGCTTCTGCGCGACAACCCATCGCCGACCGAGACCGAGGTACGCGAGGCGATCTCCGGCAATCTGTGCCGCTGCACCGGCTACCAGGGCATCGTCGACGCCGCCCTGGACGCCGCCGAAAGGCTTAAGGACGGCGGCGGAGACAGCCGATGAACTGGCCGGTGAAGGGCAAGGTCATGGGCAAGCCCATCAAGCGGCTGGAAGACCCGGAGCTGTTGCGCGGCGAGGCCCGCTTCATAGATGATATTTCGCTTCCCGGCATGTTGGAGGCCGCCTTCGTCCGCAGCCCCCACGCCCATGCCGAAATTCGCGGCATCGACGCCACCGCGGCCAAGGCGATCCCCGGCGTCCACGCGGTGTTGGCGCTGGACGATCTGATGCCTTACCTGGAGACCGAATTCCTCGTCGTCGGCCTTCCCAGCCCGAGCTACAAGCAGGACCGCAACCGCTCCGCCCTGGCCGGGGGCGAAGTCACCCATGTCGGCGAGCCGGTGGCCGTCGTCATCGCCGATGACCGTTACATCGCCGAGGACGCCGCCCAGCTGGTGTTTATCGATTACGATATCCTGCCCGCCGCCGCCGATTGCAGAGAAGCGCTAGCCGACGGCGCCCCTCCCGTCCACAAGGGCGCCGACGGCAACCTGCTCGCCGAGTTCAACATGGGCTATGGCGAGGTGGATGCCGCCTTCTCAGGCGCGGCCCACATCTTCCAGGACTCGTTCCGCCTGCACCGCGGCGGCAGCCATTCCATCGAATGCCGCGGTTGCGTCGGCTTCCACGACCGGGCGACCGATGAGTTGACGCTTTGGGTGTCGTCCCAGATGCCGCACTCCGCGCTTCGCGTGCTGGTCGACATGCTGGGCCGCGACGAAAACCAGATCCGGGTGGTCACGCCCGACATCGGCGGCGGCTTCGGCCCCAAACTGGTGGTCTATCAAGAAGACGTGGTGGTGTCGGTGGCCGCGCTCATGCTGGGACGCCCGGTCAAGTGGATCGAAGACCGGCGCGAGCACTTCATCTCCACCACCCAGGAACGGGATCAATATTGGGAGGTGGAGATCGCCACAGACGACCAGGCCCGCATCCTCGGCCTGCGCGGTTCGATCATCCATGACCACGGCGCCTATACCGCACGCGGCATCAATCTGCCGCAGAATTCGGCGGAATCCCTGCCCGGGCCCTATGAAGTCCCCGCCTACCGGATGAACACCAAGCTGGCCCTGACCAACAAGGTGCCGGTGACCCCGGTGCGCGGCGCCGGCCACCCGCAGGCGGCCTTCGTCATCGAACGCTTGCTCGACCGGGTAGCACAGGAGCTCGGACTCGACCGCGTCGAGGTGCGCAACCGCAACCTCATCCCCGCCGAAGCCATGCCCTATACCCGCCCGCTCAAGACCCGCGGCGGCCTGGCGGTGGTGCTCGACAGCGGCGATTTCCCGGGACTCCAAAATGACGCCCTGGCGCGGGCCGGCTGGAAAGATTTTGCCGCCCGCCAGGAGGCCGCCCGCAATGAGGGCCGCTATATCGGCATCGGCCTCGCCAATTTCGTCAAGGGCACCGGGCGCGGTCCGTTCGAGGTGGTGACGGTGCGCGTCGGCACCTCGGGCAAGGTCCATGTCTATACCGGCGGCACCGCGATCGGCCAAGGCACCAGGACCATGTTGGCCCAGATCGTCGCCGAACAGCTTGGCGGCGACGTGAACAACATCACCGTTACCACCGGCGATACCGCCGCCACCGCGTTGGGCATCGGCACCTCCAACAGCCGCCTTGCGGTCACCGCCGGCACCTCGGCCCATGTGGCGGCGGGCAATGTGCGCGAAAAGGTGCTCAAGGTCGCGGCCTCCATGCTCGAGTGCCCGGCCCAGGACCTGGAGATCGAGGGCGACGAAATCCACGTCATGGACCAACCGGGCCGCATCGCCAATGTCAGTGTCAAGCTGGGCGAAGTGGCCCACGCCATGGCCGGCACGCCGGGATATGTGCTGCCGGGCGGCGTGGGACCCGGACTGGAAGCCACCGAGCACGTCCTGCTCGACTCAAAGGCCTTCGCCTGCGGCACCGCGGTGGTGGAGGTCGAAGTCGACATTGAGACCGGCGGCGTCAAAATCCTCAACTATGTCATCGCCCATGATTGCGGCAACATCATCAACCCCTTGCTTGTCGACGGCCAGGTGCTCGGCGGCACGGCGCATGGTATCGGCAACGCGCTTTATGAGTGGATGGCCTATGACGACAACGGCCAGCCGCTCACCACCAACCTGGCCGATTATCTGCTCGTCGGCGCCGTCGAGATGCCGCGGGTCGAGCTCATCCACCAGGAATCGCCATCGCCGTTGAACCCGCTGGGCGTCAAGGGGGTGGGCGAATGCGGCGTGGTGCCGGCCTCCGGCGCCATCATCTCCGCCATCGATGACGCCTTGGCCCCGTTCGGCGTGCATATCACCCAGGCGCCGATCTCGCCGCCGGACATCGTCGCCTTGATCGAACAGGGGCGCCAGCGGCTTTGATCTCCAGACCTGGTCTCCCATGAACCATATCGGCCACAATCTGAAACGGCTCGAGGACGGCCCCCTGTTGCGGGGCCAGGGCCGCTTCGCCGATGACATCTCGTTTCCCGGCCAACTTCATATGCGCGTGGTGCGCTCGCCGATCGCCTATGGCCGGCTCGGCGCCATCGATGCCGCCCGCGCCCGCGCTCTTCCCGGCGTATTCGCGGTGTGGACCGCCGAGGATGTCTCCCATATCGGCCCCATCCCCTTCCGCCAGGTCAATTTGGAGGGCATGGAGCGGTTTCGCCAATACATCCTGGCGCGCGGTTACGTCCACTATGTCGGCGATCCCATCGCCGTGGTGTTCGCCGACGACCCCTATGGCGCCGAGGACGCCGCCAGCCTGATCACCGCCGATATCGAGGCGCTCAAGCCATGCCTCGATGCCACCGGCCCGGTCGGCGAGTTCGAGCCCGGCATCGCCAGTGAGGCCGGCGTGATCGAAAAGTCCTATGGCGACCTCAAAGACGCCTTCGCCCGGGCGGACCATATCGTGAGTTTAAAGCTGAGCGTCGGCCGCCACGCCGGCATTCCCCTGGAAACCCGTGGTGCCATCGCCGAATTTGACGCCGCCACCGGGGTAATCCGGCTCCATGGCGCCGCCAAGATCCCCCACAAGAACCGCATCACCATCGCCGGCATCATCGACCAGCCGACCGACAAGCTTCACCTCCATGAAGGCCATGTCGGCGGCGGCTTCGGCACCCGCGGCGAGGTCTATCCCGAAGACGTGCTGGTCTGCCTCGCGGCGCGGACGTTCCAGCGCCCGGTCAAATGGATCGAGGACCGCCGCGAGAATCTCGTCGCCGCCAACCATTCCCGCCAACAAGCCCATGAAATCCGCGCCGCCGTCGATGCAAAGGGCTTCGTGCTCGGCGTCGATGACGTCTTTTGGCTCGACCAGGGCGGCTATGTGCGCACCCACGGCGGCGCCGTCTCCGAGCTGACGGCGTCGATGTTGCCCGGCCCCTATCAGTGGCCGGCCTACCGCTCGGTGGGGCACATCCGGCTTACCAACAAGACGCCGTGCGGCACCTACCGGGCGCCGGGGCGCTATGAGGGCGCGTTCGTTCGCGAGCGCCTGATGGACGCCATCGCCCGCGAGCTCGGGCTCGACCCCATCGAGGTGCGGCGCATCAACTTCATCCCCGCCGACGCCATGCCGTTCGACCGCAAGGTCGACGCGCTGGGCACCGACGTCGTTCTCGATTCGGGGAAATACCAGGACCTGTTGGACCGTCTCATCGAACATGTCGGCTATGACCACCTCAAGGCGGAGCTTGCCCGGCGCCGCGACGGTGGCGAATTGGCCGGCATGGGGTTGGCCTATTTCGTCGAGAAAAGCGGCCTCGGCCCCCATGACGACGTGGAGCTGATCTTGGAAGCCGATGGCCGGGTCGAAATCCTCACCGGCACCGCATCGGTGGGCCAAGGCGTCGAGACGGTGATGGCGCAGATCTGCGCCGATGCCTCCGCCCTTCCCATCGAGGTGTTCTACGTCACCCACGGCCAGACCGACCGCATCGGCCACGGCATGGGCGCCTATGCGTCGCGCGCCACCACCATGACCGGGTCCGCCGTCCATTTGGCGGGGCAGGACTTCAACCGGCTGATACGCCAGGCGGCGGCGGACATGATCCAGGCCGGCGCCGATGAGTTGACCATTACCGATGGCCGCATCCACCGCACGGGAGACGCGACCGGGCCCGCCATGACGTTGGCCGAGCTCGGCGGCGAATACCTCAAGGCCCACGGCGAGCCGTTGAAAGCCACGGCCACCTTCAGCTCTTCCCGGATGGGATTTCCCTATGGCATCCACCTGGTGGTCGTGCGCATCGATCCCGACACCTTGGGCGTCGCGGTGGAGAAACTGGTGATCGCTTATGATATCGGCAAGGCCATCAACCCCATGTTGATCGCGGGCCAGTTCGCCGGCGGCGCCGCCCAGGGCATCGGCGGCGCGCTGTTGGAAGAGTTCGTCTATGACGACCACGGCCAACCGCTCGCCGCCAGTTTCGCCGATTATCTGCTGCCGACCGTGTTCGACATGCCGGAGGTGGAGATCCTGCTCAGCGAAGACGCGCCCAGCCCGCTCAACCCGCTCGGCGTCAAGGGCGCCGGCGAAGGCGGCATCACCGGCGTCGGCGCGGCGATCGCGGCTGCCGTCGACGATGCCATCGGCGGCGCCGGCGCCATCACCGCGCTTCCCATCTCGCCCAGCCGGCTTCACCAGATCATCCAGGGCTTGAAGAGCTAACTGAGGGCCCCCGGCAATCAGATTTTCACCAGATCGAAGACCGCCTTGGCGAAAAGCTCCTCATGGGGCAGATGTCGGTTTTTTGCTCGGTCGGCTCGGGGACGAAATAATCTTTATAATTCATATGGATGTGGCGCGTTGATCGACAATGAAACTGTGGATCAGAACGCGAACGGGGCATTATCGGGGCACGACCTGTTCTCGGTCAGTCCCGGTTTGGGGCGGATGATGCCGTTCTGCACATCAACCCCACAGTCTCGCGGGATGGCTACCTGCTTCCGTTGTGTAGCGGCTTTATCCAGCCCAGCCGTATTGTCCTTTATCCCTGTACTTTCTGTTCAACGATATAGCTCAGTACCAGAAGAGTTACTGGCCAAATACCTACCCAAATTCCCAACCGCTCTGCATGAGCTTCTTGTAAGACCGCTCTTAATGCAGGATCGTCAATACCGCT
>JAZFWG010000127.1:0-6706 GCA_036448135.1 Alphaproteobacteria bacterium | reverse complement strand
CGCTTCCGAGAAAATGACCCTTAGGGTTCCGGTTATGAAGGCCAACGATTCGGGTCTCAGGGCCTTGAGTTCGCATCAGCATATGAACAAGGCCTTGACCACGCTGCGTGGGCGCTCGCGCATAAGCCGCGCCATGTGGAGCCGCCGCGCCCAGGAATATGAAGCCAAGATCAATTCCGGCGACCCGATCTCGATCGCGGAGGTGGTGCGCGATTTGCACCGCAATGCCTCTCAGCCCGATCAGTCCTACAGCGAACGCCAGATTTATGAGGCCGCGCGCGAACGGCTGTCCCGCGAACTGGCGGCGGTGGAGAAGATCGACCAGGTTTCCGCCTCGGTCCGTCTCGACGAATCCTTGCAGGTGGCCTGATCGCGAAGATTTGTATCCCTTGCTGATCCTTGGGTTCGACCCCAGTTCCGGCCCGGTCTCAGTCCATGAGGCCGGGCCGTGTTGTTATGGCTATCTAGGGTCCGGACCCTAGGCCATGACGATTGAGAAAATCATCTCCGGCGGCCAGACCGGGGTTGACCGCGCCGCCCTCGATGTGGCGCTGGCCCGCGGCATTCCCGCCGGCGGCTGGTGTCCCAAGGGCCGGAGCGCCGAGGACGGCGTCATCGACGCCGCCTATCCGCTCAGCGAAACCCCATCGGCGGACCCGGCAGAGCGCACCGAACGGAATGCCGCAGACGCCACCGCCACCCTGATCCTGGTAGATGGCCCGGCCGACGCCGGCACCCGTCACACCATGCGGGTGGCCCGGGATCTGGGCCGGCCGTGGCTCGCCGTCGATCTCGGTGACCCTTCAGAGCGCGCCGATTTGGCTGCCATCGCCCGCTGGCTCGATGACAACCGCGTCCGCGTCCTCAACATCGCCGGGCCCAGGGAAAGCAACGCTCGGGGAATCCATCGCGCTGCCGCGAGTTATCTGCAAGACCTGTTCCGGCACCTCTCACTCGGTGATGACCTTGACGAACTCCCCGGTGCGTAGCCGGGTGCCGGGACCAAGGGCATTGAGGACATCAAACTGTTCGCGGCCGAATCGTGCATAGGGCATGCGGGCGGCAAGGCCCGCGGCGGTATCGCCGGGCCGGACGCGAAGGATATGAATCCGATAGGGTCGAAGCTTGGCGGCTTCAGCGGCACTAAGGCGGCGGAAACTGTAAGTGGTGCGCTGGAGATCGGTCTCGAGACGGCGGTTCAGGTGCGGCGGTGTCAAGAACAGGAAGCGGACCATGCGCCGGGCATCGAAACGGATAACGACGATGCGAAGCTCGCGGACACCGCCGGAGGTATTGATGCGCCGCCGTCCGGTCGCCGCCGCAAGCCGGTTGATGGTGATGGCCTCGATCTGGCTCAGCCCCAGGCCCCGGGCCCGCAGGCTTCTGAGATAACGCACCGGTGGTAAATGACGTCCCTTGTTCACGCCGTCGAAGATGATGAGGGCGCCACGGGGGCCCTTCGCCACCACTTCCCTGGGCCCGTTGATGAGACGGTATCCGGGCGGCACCTGGAATCGGATCCCCATCACCGGGTGGGAAAATACCTGGCCCCGCACATAGCCCTGTTCCGGGCCGGAGCCATGGACCATGCCGTCGATCCTGCCGAGATAGACCCCACGGTTATGGGTGGGGTTTTTGACGGATGAGCCGGCGGTGGCTCGTATGGCCTGGTTGACCCGCTCCACCGTCCTAGGATGGGTCGCCATGATATTAAAGGCGTCCTGCTTGGCCGGATCGCGCCCTTTGAGGCGCGCATCCAGCGCCGCATGCGCCCGCATGGAGTGGAGAAAATCGACCATGGCGCGGGGCTCGTACCCGGCGCGTTTGAGGTAGCGGATGGCCAGGGTGTCGGCTTCGAGTTCATGGGCCCGGGAATAGCTTTTGAGATAGATCGCGGCGCCCTGGCCGGCGATCCGTGCGAGTTCGCGGCTGCCGCTAAGGACACCGAGGACGGTGAGGCCGATGCCGGCGGCGAGGCTCTGGCTGTAACGCTGCGCCGCATGGCGCGCGGTGACATGGCCGATCTCGTGGGCAAGCACGCTGGCGAGCTCGGCCTCGGTATTGGCCAAGGCCAGAAGACCGCGGGTGACGTAGATATAGCCGCCGGGAAGGGCAAAGGCGTTGAGCATCGGGGAATCGACCACGGTGAAGGTGAAACGCTGGTTGGGGAGCTCGGATATCCGGACCAGCTTCTGCCCAATCGAGGAGACGTAGCGCACGAGTTCCCCATCCCGGTAGGCGCCGCCGAACTGCTTGAGCAGCTTGGGATGCTCGGTGCTGCCAATGCGTGCCTCTTCCGCCGGCGACATCAACGAGAACATCTCTTCTCCGGTGGCGGGGTTGACGGCGCAGCCGCCGAGTAAGAGGGTCGCGGCGATGACGAGCCCGGCCAGCGGCGGGCGCACCGTGTCCCGTTTTGCCAGATCCGGCTTCGACGTTGTCATCGCTCCAGCACCTCGATCTGTTCCGGGTGGGTGGCCTCGATCATGGGCCCGTTATAGGACTTGATCCAGCCCCGCACCCGCACCCTCTTGCCGCTATAGGTTTCCGGGCTAAGTCCGGCGCGCTCGAAGCGCTTGCGCGCCCGCCGGGATATGAAGATGGTGAAATCGCGGCGCCAATCCGCGCCGAAATTCAGATAGCCGCGGCCGCGGACCTGGGCCCCTCTCAGCACAGTTCCTTCGACCAGCTGAAAGCTGTCGAGGAAGCGTCCGGTCTCAATGTGGGAAATCACCCGGTAGTGGGGGTGGGCCCAGATGCCGCGCTTGGCCGCTCTAGCCCGGCGTTCGACCGCCAGCATGTCGGTGATGCGCGCGCGGTTGTCGGCGAAGCTGTAAACCCGGGCCATGCCGCGGGCCAGCAACCCGCCCTGAATCCAGCGCCCGGAATCGTCGAACAGATGGGCGAGCACGCGGCCATGGCGGTCGATGCGCCGTCCACCATATGCAAGACGTAAGCGTTTTGGTTGCCCTGGGAGACCGACCCCAGGCAAGCCAACCCCGGACAATCCAACCAGGGCCTCGAGCGCCGCCTTGGCTTCGCGCGCCAGTGGCCATTCGCGAAAACCGGCCCGGCCCAACGGCAGTTTTGGCGCCTGGATGCCGACAAGCCGGACCTGGCGGCCGTCGGCCAGCACCAAGGTATCGCCGTCGACCACCTCAAAGGGGGTGCCGGTGCCGGCGCTGACCAGGGCGGGCTCCGGGCCTGCAGCCTGGGCCGCCGCCGCCAAGCCCGCCCAGGCCGCGAGCCCGGCCCAGACACCAACCGCGAAGGTGGTCGCGGGGTGAGTAAGCATCATGGGCCGAGTGTAGACGATCTCATTTCTCCATGGGCGATTTCCCCGTGGGGCGGCCCTCTGCGGGGGTTTTGCCAAGTTTGGTCCAAGCC
This sequence comes from Alphaproteobacteria bacterium, assembly GCA_036448135.1. Classification (GTDB taxonomy): domain Bacteria; phylum Pseudomonadota; class Alphaproteobacteria; order SMXQ01; family SMXQ01; genus JAZFWG01. The sequence goes on along the minus strand of JAZFWG010000127.1, from coordinate 3,319 downwards.
CCTATGATGTGCCGCCCCGGCCCAGCGAAAACAACCGGCCACCGCGTCTTCACCCCAGCCATGCCCATGCGTCAGAACCTTTACCCTGATATCGAGCCCTTCGAGACCGGCATGCTCGATGTTGATGGCCTTCACGCCATATACTGGGAGGTCTCGGGCAATCCCCAAGGGGTGCCGGTGGTGTTCCTCCATGGCGGGCCCGGCGCCGGCGCCACCGCCAACCACCGCCGCTATTTCGATCCCGCTTATTGGCGCATCATCATCTTCGACCAGCGCGGCGCCGGCCGTTCGAAGCCCCTGGGCGAGCTCCGCGACAACACCACCCAGCACCTGATCGCCGATATGGAGAAACTGCGCCTACATCTCGGCGTCGAACGCTGGCTGATGTTCGGCGGCTCCTGGGGCAGCACCCTGGCGCTGGCCTATGGCGAGGCCCACTCTCGGCGCTGCCTCGGCCTGGTGCTCCGCGGCATCTTCCTGTGCCGCCAGCGCGAGATCGACTGGTTCCTTTACGATATGCGCACCTTCTTCCCCGAGGCTTGGCGCCGTTTCGCCGAGTTCCTGCCCGAAGACGAGCGCGGCGATCTGCTGGATGCCTATCACCGCCGCCTCATCGATCCCGACCCGGCGGTGCATATGCCCGCGGCCCGGTCCTGGAGCAGCTATGAGGGCGCGTGTTCGACCCTGCTGCCGAGTCCCGAGACCATAGCCTCCTTCACCGAGGGCCGTATGGCCCTGGGCCTGGCGCGGATCGAGGCCCATTATTTCAAAAACGGCATCTTCATGTCCGATGACGCCCTGCTCGCGGACCTGAAGCATCTCAGCGGTGTGCCCGCCGCCATCGTCCAGGGCCGTTACGACGTGGTCTGTCCCATCACCACCGCCGACGAACTCGCCCGCGCCTGGCCCGATCGCGGCAATGGCGCGCTCGACTATGTCATCGTCCCCGACGCCGGCCACGCCGCGTCGGAGCCCGGCATCCGCAAGGCCCTGATCAAGGCCACCGAAGGCTTCAAGAAGCGCATCGGCAAGGGCGCCGGTTGAGTGAGTTCGCCCGGGAACCTTTACCAAGGGACTTGAAGGCATCGGCCAATGCCGTAAGATGACGCTGAGGCACAAAAACGAGAAATGACAACGGGGGGGTTATCATGACATTGGCATGGCCGAGCCGCATTGGCGGCGTTTTCTTGCGCCGGGCGTTTGGGGTGACATTCGCCGCCTGGTTGGCCGGCGCGCTCCTGGCAGGCCCGGCCGTGGCCCCGGCCATGGCCCAGGACCCGGCGTTTCTCAGCTTCGGCGCCGGCGGCTTCGACATCAATGACGATGATTCGACCGGTATGTTGTCGGTCGAATATCTGTCCAACGGCCGCATTTGGGTGTTCCAGCCCATCCTCGGCGCCTTTGCCACCTTCGAGGGCGGCTTCTACGCCTATGCCGGGCTCGGGCTCGATATGTTTTTCGGCCGCCGCATCGTGGTGACGCCGTCCCTCGCCGCCGGGCTCTACCTCGAAGGCGGCGGCAAGGATCTGGGCTCGGTGGTGGAATTCCGTTCCTCGATCCAGCTCGCCTACCGGTTCGATGACCGCTCGCGCCTCGGCATCCAGTTCTATCACCTGTCCAACGCCAGCATCGACGACAAAAATCCCGGCGCCAATTCGTTGCTGTTGACCTATTCGATGCCGCTCGGCTCATCGCGCTAGTGATCTAACTGCGGGCCTTCCCTTGGTGCTGCTGGGCGGGCCTTTGCCGCGCGCCGTTCGGCTGACGCTAGGTCTCGGTACCCTCGCTCTCGATGACGGCGTCGCGGGCGTCGCGGGTGGCGGCTGGCGCCGTCGCCAGCCAACGGTCACTGGCGATGGCGATGGCCCAGGCCCCCAGAGGCGCGGTGAGCAGGATACCGAGGACGGCGACCGCAAGGATGATCTCGCCGGGGCCGGTGTCCATTCCCGCCGTCTTCATGGCGACCAGCGCGCCGCCGCCGATGGCGGCCTGCACCGTGGCCTTGGGTAGATACGAGATCACCACGAAGCAACGCTCACCGGCGTTCAAGTCGCTGCCGGCCAAACACAGCCAGGTGCCGATGCTGCGCGCCACAAGGCCTAAGCCGATGACGGCGGCGCCGGCCAACCCCGCCGCCAACGCCACATCCAGCTTGACCTGGGCGCCGACCAGGGTGAACAGGATGATTTCGGCAAATACCCAGATTTTTCCCAGCTTGGCCGAAATTTCGTGGGCCATGTGCTCGTCTTTTTCCAAGATGACGAAGCCGATGGCCATGACCGCCAGAAGGGCGGCAAACGGCACCCATGGGGCCGCCAGATGTTCGGTGCGCACCAAAAGCACCGAAAGCCCCAGGATCACCAGGACCCGCTTGGTGGCGCGGGGATCGAAGCGCCGGAAGGTGGCGAACAGCACCACCCCGATGACGATGCCGGCGCCGATGCCGAGGGCGATGGAGATCGGGATGCCGGCCAGCTGCCAGGCGATGTTGACGTCCTGGCCAGCCAGCATGCCGACCAGGACAGTGTAGATGACGATGACGAACACATCGTCGATCGCCGACGCCGCCAGCACCATGGTCGGGATGCCTTTCTCGGTGCCCTTGTTGCGCTCGATGAAGCGGATCATCAGCGGCACCACCACGGCGGGCGAGACCGCGGCCAACACCGCGCCGAGCACGGCGGACTGCAAATATGTCAATCCCAGCAGTGGCGGGCCAAGCACGGTGATGGCGACGCCTTCGATGATGGCGGGGATCGCCGACAGCAACAACACCCTGGCGCCGACCCGGTTGAGGCTGTCGGTGGAAAGCTCGAATCCGGCGCGCAGCAGGATGACGATCAGCGCGATCAGGCGAAGCTCGTCGGATGCCGTCAGCAGCGCCGGGCTGATCCAGCCCAGCGCATAGGGGCCGAACACCACGCCCACAACCATCATGCCGACCAGGCCCGGCAGCGCGATCTGGCGGCACGCCCAATCGATAATCAGGCACAGGATCAACAGTTCCGCCAGGCTGACGATCATCGGCAGGTGTCCCTTGGTGGACGGCATCGCCCGGATGGGCGGGAATTAGCAAGGCGCGGATTGTACCAGCTTGCGTTGCTCGATTTGAATTGGCGCGGCTTGGGGGGCAGATGCGGGCCCGGCGCCATGCTATAAAGCCAAAATGATCATGGATGCGCCCGTAGCTCAGTCGGATAGAGCATCAGATTCCTAATCTGGGGGTCGTGGGTTCGAATCCCGCCGGGCGCACCAGATCATGACATCCACCGAGGGAGCACGACATGGCGATCACGCAGAAGGAAAAAACCACTTCCAG
>JAZFWG010000126.1:0-7107 GCA_036448135.1 Alphaproteobacteria bacterium | reverse complement strand
CCAGAACTTGCTTCAACTCATAGCCACCATGGTCCGCGGCTACGGCAATGGTATCCGATGACATGACTGTTGCTCGAACGGACTTCGCCAAAACCAGGCCACGAATACCATATATCGAATATATGTGCCAGCCTGCCACAAGCTGTCGCAACATTTTGCCGCGCCGCGAACGCGCCACCAAAATCGGAACCGCCGGCTCCACGGCCCCTGCCGCAGGCGGCAAAGGCCATAGACGAAGTCAAATACTCGCTGTCCGGCGGGAGACCCCGGAAACATTAATATTATGCACCAAGGCGGAAATTAACCTTTTGATTAACGGCCTCGCGCCATCCGAAAGAGCGGCGGCCGATTTACCAATATGACGTCAATTCAATGCCTTGGCGTGAAACAGATACCGCCGCCGAGTACATTAACCAAAATTCTTGACAGAAAAATTTACTATAAAAACTGTGGATTAAGAGGATTTATATGTTTAAAATGCGAATCTTATTTGACATAATAACCCTCTACATGTAATTATACTTGTGAAAATAAAGTTGCGACAATCCAGGGGGAAACTAAATGGCAGAAGAAAGTACAGAAACCGTTTCACAGGGTGATGTCTTGCGCTTGGCGACCGAAGTCGTCGCCAGCTATGTCCGGCACAATGAGCTTCCGGCCAGCCGGATTCCCGAGATCATCCATTCGGTTCACGGGTCGCTCAGCGCCTTGAATGCCAACAGCTCACGGCAAAAGAACCAGCAGAAGCCGGCGGTCCCGGTTCGCAAGTCGGTGACGCCGGATTACATCATCTGTCTCGAAGATGGCAAAAAGCTCAAAATGCTGAAACGGCATTTGCGCTCCGCCTTCAGACTGACCCCGGAGGAATACCGGGCGAAGTGGGATCTGTCGCCGGACTATCCCATGGTGGCGCCCAATTACGCGGCGCAGCGCTCGCTCTTCGCCAAGCAGATCGGCCTCGGCCGCAAGCGGACACCGGCTTAAGACAACTCTTCCTATAGTCATTATAGATAACGCCGCGTCGGTTGGGCGCGGCGTTATCGTTTTTGACGCTATCCAGGCTTCTCACCGCCTTTGTTTTGCTTGGCGAGCACGTAATCCAGCTTCCGGAGCGCAGTGGCGATCATTTCCTGTTCAGAGCAGGTGAGCGGCGCCATGATCGAAACTTCCACATAGCTGACGGTGTCGACGGCCGAAACCTTGACCGCATTGCCGACGCGCCTGAATTCCACGATCACGTCCCCGACTTGTTCGCGGCTCTTCACTGGCCGGATATCCACTTAAGATCATAGAGCGGCAATTCCCGCACCATATAGCCGAACAGGATCCAGTCCGCCTTGGCGCCGCGCAATACCGTGAGGGTGACGGGCTGTTTGGCTTTTTCCGCCTTTACCAGATGATCCATAAGCGGGCGCAACTCGCGGTAGGGCGCACCGTCGATGTCGGTGACCACATCACCGGCGCGGAAATTCAGGACATCCCCGGCCGAGCCGGGCTCCACCGAGTGGATGACGAGGCCGTTGTCGGCGCCGAGCACGGCGGCGTCGCGGAAGATCCGTGGTCCGATCAGCATTCCGGAGACCATGACGCCGACCCGCTTGGTGATCAGCCCCAGGGGCTCGAGCCGTCCCCGGACGATGCGCTCCTTGCCCCGCCGTTTCACCTTGACGGCCACCTGGTCTAGACCGCCGCGGAGTGCGTGCACCAGTTGCGCTTCATTGACGATATGGTTCTTACGCCCGCCGACGCCGAGAATCTCGTCCCCCGCCTTGAGATCAAGAAGGCCCTTGGGCCAATAGATGCGGGCAACGACCAGGGCCTTGCGATCCAGGGGCGGTTCGCGGAACACCACCGCGAGGCGCGGCGGCGACGGATCCTTGCCGTCCTGAAGGATGCGCAGGACGCGGCAGGCATAGACCATGGGCACCGCGAAGTTGGTGTTCTGGTCGCGCTCCTCCGCCGTGGTTTCGGTGTTGATGCCGACCACGCGGCCGGTCTTGAGGCTGATCAAGGGCCCGCCGGAATTGCCGGGATTGATGGCGGCGTCCATCTGCAACGCGCCCTCGTCGGTGGTGCCCGAGATGATCCCCCTTGTGCCGGTGAAATCCAACCCCCAGGGATGGCCGAACGCCCCCACCGGGTGGCCCACGGACGGAATGTCGTCGCAATTGAGCGGCGCCGACGTCAATATCTTCGGCAGCGGCTTGCCGAGACGCAATATGGCGAGATCAAGATAGGGATCGACATAGACCTTGCGGGCTTCGACGAAAGGCTTTTCCTTGAAGGCGACCCTTATCTCCGACGGCGACCGGCCCACCACATGGGCATTGGTCATGATCCAGCCGCGTTTGCTATCGATAACGAATCCGGCGCCCGAACTGCTCGAGCGCTCATCCTCGATAAAGGCGGTTTCGATCCGTGAGCGGATCTTCACCGTGTAGACAACGGCGTCACGGAACACCTGTTCGGCTTCAACCGCCTTTGCGGTGGCCGGCATCAAGGCGGCGCCGAAGATGGCCATGGCCGCGGCGATGGAAATTTGGCTTGGGTGGGCCCGTTGGTTCATGACGGCAAATCTTGCCCTGGTTCTGCCCTCCACACAACCCAAGCCGTTGGCCGGACATAGAACAGGGTTCGGGTTTGCCCCCCGACCGGTCAGAATGAATATGAAATCTTGCTTGCGCTTAGGCGGCGGAGGCGCCGACGTTGGACGACGGTGTCGGCCGATGAAAATCATAGGTCATCATAGCGGTCCAGAACTGCTCAAGCGAGCGAAGCGTGGCGTTGGCCGCGGTCAGATCGCTTTCGTCGATCGAGCCCTCACCGATGGCGGTGATGTGGCGATCGAACATCTCGTTCATGTTCGCATACAGGGCCAGGCCCTTGTCGCTCAGCTTGACACGGATGGACCGGCGGTCATGGGCCGAGCGTTCGTGCTCGAGATAGCCATGCTCCACCATCTTCTTGACGTTGTAAGAAACATTGGAGCCGAGGTAATAGCCACGGTTGGTCAGCTCGCCAACGGTGACCTCCTCCTTGCCGATGTTAAAGAGGATAAGCGTCTGGACGTTGTTGATGTCCTCGGATGCCAAACGGTCGAGCTCGGTCTTCACGACTTCCAGGAAATGCCTGTGCAGCCGTTCAATCAGGGAGATCGCCTCGTGATAAGGGTGGGTCACGGTATCCTCGCTCATAGGTTCTGTGGCTCAGCTAGTGGAAGCCAGTATCATGCTTAATTCGTTAATTTTTGTTTAAAAAGAGCCACTTGCCATAATCCCAAACCGTGGCTTGGCAATCGCGGCCATCGGCAGGGGTCTGATAGCAAAGGGTTTTATCCGATGATGTGGACACCCCCGCGAATGATGCCGTCCGCATCCCCGATTGTCAGGGCCGCGAAGCGGCCTTAGTATCGCCGCGAATATTGCTCTCGCAGTTCCGCGCCTCGGTGCGGGCATCGTCCCTTCTTTCGCATAGGGCGCCGGCCATGAACATTCGTTCCATCCTCCGCAATCTCAATCCCTCCGACAGGGCAGGCAATGGGGACGCGGAGACCGCTTTCCCCGGCGGGTTCCCCATGACCCGGCTCAGGCGCAGCCGCGGCGCCGACTGGTCCCGGCGGCTGGTGCGCGAAATCCGTCTTTCGCCGGATGATTTCATCTGGCCGGTGTTCGTCCAGGAAGGTGCCGGCCAGGCGGACCCGGTCGAGGCCATGCCGGGGGTAACACGGCTTTCCATCGACCGTGTGGTGGACGCGGTCGGCGAAGCCAAGGAACTCGGCATCCCGGCGGTGGCGATTTTTCCCGCCATCGACAGCGCGCTCAAAACCGACGAGGGCGCCGAGGCGCACAATCCCGACAACCTGGTATGCCGCGCGGTTAAAGCGGTCAAGTCCGCCCATGCGGACATCGGCGTCATGTGCGATGTCGCCCTCGACCCCTTCACCACCCACGGCCATGACGGGCTGGTACGCGATGATGTCATTGTCAACGACGAAACCGTCGAGGTGCTATGCCGCCAGGCCCTGGTTCAGGCCGAGGCCGGATGCGACATCATCGCGCCGTCCGACATGATGGATGGCCGCGTCGGCGCCATCCGCCAAGCCCTGGACCGGGCCGGGTTCGAACATGTCCTCATCCTCGCCTATGCCGCCAAATACGCATCGGCCTTCTATGGACCGTTTCGCGACGCCATCGGTTCCGCCAAGGAGCTGGGCGGCAAGGACAAGCGCACCTACCAGATGGACCCCGGCAATGCCGACGAGGCCTTGCGCGAGGTGGCGCTCGACATCTCCGAAGGCGCCGACATGGTCATGGTCAAGCCGGGCTTGGCCTATCTCGATATCCTTCAAAGGGTCAAGGACACCTTCGCCATGCCCACCTTCGCCTACCAGGTCAGTGGTGAATACGCCATGGTCCAGGCCGCGGCGGCGAATGGCTGGATCGATGGCGACGCGGTGATGATGGAAATCCTGACCGCCTTCAAGCGCGCCGGCGCCGACGGGGTGCTGAGCTATGCCGCCGTCGATGCCGCCAAACGGCTCAAGGCCGGCTAGGACTTGTTCCCCTATCCTTCGGCAGACCTGTGAGAACGAGAAGATTCTGGCGCTGGACCGGCGCCACCCTGGCCATATTGATCCTGGCCGCCTTCTTTGTGGCGGCGGGCGGGTGGCTGTGGCTTCGGACCTCGCTGCCCCGGCTTGACGGCAGTATCACCGTCGCCGGCATCAAGCACCGGGTCGAGATCCACCGCGACGGCCATGGCGTTCCCACCATCCGCGCCAAATCCACCTTGGACGCCTATTTCGCCTTGGGCTTCGTCCATGCCCAGGACCGGCTGTGGCAGATGGAGAGCATCCGCCGTCTCGGCGCCGGGCGGCTCGCGGAAGTCTTGGGCCCGCGTCTGCTTGCCATCGATCGCCGCATGCGGACCCTCGGCCTTTACCATATGGCCACAGCCACCCTGGATTTGTTGTCCGCGGACGCCCGCGGCGTGGTCGATGCCTACACCGCCGGGGTCAATGCCTATTTGACGGGCCATGACGGAGCCTGGCCGTTGCAATTCCATGTCCTCGGCTTCCGCCCGGAACCCTGGCGTCCCGCCGATTCCATGGTGTGGAGCAAACTGATGGCCACGCGCCTTGCCCGCAATTCGCGCACCGAGATGTTGCGCGCGCGGCTGATGGACCGCCTGACGCCGAAGCAGATCATGGCGCTGTGGCCGCCTTACCCGGATGATGCCCCCATCACCCTCGCCGCACTTGCCCCCGATGCCAGCGGAGAGGCTTCGCCCACCATGCCGAGCGCCGCCACCGCCCAGGTGGATTGGAACATCGATGCCGCCCTGGACGCGCTCGCCCGGCAACCCGCCCCGGAGGCGCCCCCTGAGGCGTCGAACAGTTGGGTGTTGGCCGGAAAGCACACTGTGAGCGGCGCGCCGATTCTCGCCAATGACCCCCACCTGCGCTTTGCCGCGCCCAACATCTGGTATCTGGCGCGGATCGAGACCCCGGAATTCACCCTTACCGGCGCCACCGCGCCGAGCGTGCCGTTCCACATCCTCGGCCACAATGGCCGCATCGCCTGGGGCCTGACCAACGCCGGCTCCGACACCGAGGACCTTTTCATAGAGCGCCCCGACCCCAAGGACCCGGGCCGCTATCTCACCCCCGCAGGCTCTCAGCCTTTCACCCTGCGCCGCGAAGTGATCCGGGTGCGCGGCGCCGAGCCCGTGATTCATGTGGTCCGGGGCACCCGCCATGGCCCGGTGCTGGGCGGCAGGGCCGCGGCTGTGCTGGCGGGCCGTCTCGGCGGCAAGGAATTGGCCACCGAGAATGGCGACAACGGCGATGTCCTGGCCTATGCCTCCGCCGCCCTTCGCCCCGACGACCGCACGCCCGAAGCCTTCTTCCGCCTTGCCCGCGCCGCCGACTGGTCCGGTTTCGTCGCCGCCCTCAAAAATTTCCAAGGCCCCCATCAGAACTTCGTCTATGGCGATGTTCACGGCAATATCGGCTTCTATTCCGCCGGCCGGGTGCCGGTGCGAAAACCTGGGCCGCACCCGGTGCCGGGCTGGCTGCCAGGTATCGGCTGGACCGGCGCCGGCGACTGGATCGGCTTCATCCCCTTCACCGAGATGCCCCACCGGCTGAACCCGCCATCGGGGCGCATCGTCAACGCCAACCACAGGATCGCCGGTAACGGCTATCCCCACTTCCTGGGCCGGGACTGGGCGCCGCCCTACCGCGCCCGGCGCATCCACCAATTGCTCGATGCCACACCCCGCCATAGCCTTGATAGCGTGGCGCGGATACAAATGGACGTGGTCTCCCTCGCCGCCCGCGATCTCTTGGCCCCGATGCTTGGCGAAGTTTTGAGCCTCCAGGGCCGCCAAACCCAGATGACATCCCGGGCCCTTGGGCTTCTCAAACAATGGGACGGCGTCATGGACCGCCGCCGCCCCGAACCGTTGATTTTCTCGGCTTGGTTGCGCCACGCCAACCGGTTGATTTACGGCGACGAGCTCGGCCCCGATCTTTACCGCTACTGGGGACTGCGCCCGCTTGTGGTTAAGGCCATGCTGAGCACCGACCGGGGTTGGTGCGACGATATTTCAACCACGGCGGCCGAGACCTGCGGCCAGCGCTTGGGCGCGGCGCTCGACCGCGCCCTCGGCGATCTCAGCGCCGCCTACGGCCCAAACATCGAGGACTGGCGCTGGGGAGACGCCCACCGGGCCTGGTTCCGGCCACGGGTGCTGTCACGGGTGCCGTACTTCGGCAAATATGCGGAGATTTCCATCGCTTCCAGCGGCAGCAACTTCACGGTCAATCGCGGCACCAGCCGCATCACCGATTCCCGCGCGCCTTTCAGGCATATCCACGGGCCGGGACTGCGCGCCATTTATGATCTCGGCAATCTCGACCGCTCGAAATTCATCACCGCGACGGGACAATCGGGCAATCCGTTGTCAAACCACTACCGCGATCTGAACCCGCGGTGGCGCGACGGCGAATACCTCACCATGGGCCCGGTCCCACAAGGCGGGGCCAGGCACAAACTTGTCTTGAAACCTCGATAACGAAGCTGCGGCGATGTCGGCTGCGCGGCG
>JAZFWG010000125.1:0-2140 GCA_036448135.1 Alphaproteobacteria bacterium | reverse complement strand
CTCGTTAACTGTCAACCCCCTTGGGGGGCTTCTCATATGCGAGCGCGGGTCCCATTGACGTAAAGGGGCCGTCCTCGAACGAACCCACCCCCGGGGGCACCCAGCTAGCATACTTTGACAGCCACTTTGACAGCCAACAGGTCAATTGACAGCCACACACTATGGACAGGGTGACATTCGACTATCGCAGTTTCCCTATGCTAAACCACTCCATAGCACTGGGAGGATAGGTCTCCTTAGCATTCCTAATCTGGGGGTCGTGGGTTCGAGTCCCGCCGGGCGCACCAGATCAAGACACCCACCGAGGGAGGACGACATGGCGATCACGCAGAAGGAAAAAACCACTTCCAGTACCCGCACCGTCGAGGCCCGGCTGCACCATGACGTGCGTTTCGATATCGCGACGCCGGAGGGCCACACCGTCATCGCCGACGAGCCGCCCAAGCGCGGCGGCGGCAATGACGGGCCGTCGCCCTTGGCCTATTTCACCGCGTCGCTGGCGTCATGCCAGGGGGTCCAGATCGTCAAGGTCGCCGAGGCCATGCGCTTCAACCATGGCGCCATCGCGATCCGGGCCTCGACCACCACCGACCGGGTCGCCAGCACCAAGGGCAATGACCGGGTGATGCGGTTCACCGCCGCGGCGCTGGAGATCGATATCGAGACCGACGAGGCGCCCGAGCGCGTCGAGCGGCTGAAAGTGCTGTCCGAAGACCGCTGCCCGGTGGGCAATTTGTTCACCGACGCCGGCCATGAGCCCGAGGTGAGCTGGAACATCCTGCCCATGAAGGCATAGGTCCGGGCCCCTGGGTCTTCCGGCCTAGCCGAGCACCCGCACCAGCCACAGCAACAGGAAAAACACCACCACGAAGACGATCAGCGTCGCCGTGCGGTCGATGTATTTCAGCTGCCAGTCCGAGAACTGGGGGTGCATGATGCCGCAATGGGGGCAGAGCTTGGTGTGCACGCGGATGGCGCCGCCGCAGCTCTTGCAGTGGACCGGCAGGGCCGGGATCGGCAGGTTGGGGAACTTGATGCCGCAACGCGGGCACATGATGGCGCCTGCAGAAACCTGATGGTCACAGTTCCTGCAGGACACCAAACTCATGCGGCACCGCTCAGTGGGCGCGGATGGCAACGTCCATGGCGCCGACGCCTTCCATCTCCAGATGCATGACGTCGCCGGGCTGGACCCGGCCCACCCCCTGGCAGGTTCCGGTCATGATGATGTCGCCGGGATGAAGGGTGTAGAACTCGGAGGCCCAGGAAATCTGGCGGCGGCAGTCATAGATCATGTCCGACGTGTTGGTCTCCTGGCGCACCTCGCCACCGATCGAAAGGTGGAAGTCGACCTTATCGGGATCGGGAAATTCGTCGGCGGTCACCATCCACGGGCCCAGAACCGCATAGGTGTCGACCGACTTGCGGAAACTCCGGTCCTCGGGGCCACGCACCACCATGTCGAGGGCGATGGCGTAACCGGCGACATAGTCGAGGGCCTCGTCACGGGAGATGTCGGATGCGGCGCGGCCAATGATGATGCCGAGCTCGGCCTCGTGGTCGGTGCGGCGGTCGGGGAAGCGGATCTCGACGCCTTCCGACGGTCCCACCAGGGCGCTGTTGGCCTTGAGGAACAGGCCTTGATCGACGATCTCTCTGCGCTTGCCACCGCCGGCACGTTGGATCGTGGTGTCGGCCTGCATCTCGGCGCGGTGGCGCATGTAATTGGTCGGCGTGCCGATGATCTTGGTGGGATTGGCGACGGGACTGAGGAAATTAACCTCCGCCACCGGCTTGCCCTCCGCCTTGTCGGCCAGGGCTTCCATGGGCCCGCGCAGGGTGTCGAGATTGGCAATCAATTGATCGGCCAGCGGGAACGGATAGCGGTATGCCGGCAGCACGTCCAAGGCCTCGGTCACGTCATGGACCATGCCGTCGCGGACGACGCCGATGCGGTTGTCATCGAAGCGGCAGATTTTCATTGATTGGTGTCTCCCCTTGATTGGATTTTCGGCGTGGCGACGAAGCTTGATCCCCGTCCCAGCCATATTGATGGCGCAAATTACCCCATAAGCCCGCCCAGGAACAGCCCCAGGAACCGCCGGCAGTGTCTCGGTTTGAAATCCTGGCGAACCGACGA
>JAZFWG010000124.1:0-2846 GCA_036448135.1 Alphaproteobacteria bacterium | reverse complement strand
CTGACCTATGGCGACCATGACCACAGGATCGCCATCTTCAAGAAAAAGGGCTGGGGCGGTAAGCCGGACAAGCCTGTCGGCGTTTCGCATTTGGCTTTTGCCTATGCCAGCCTCGGCGAACTGGTCTTCGTCTATAAGCAGATGAAAGCATGGGGTTATCTGCCTCACCGGATGTTGAACTTCGGCAACTCGACTTCGTTCGATTACCACGATCCCGACGGCAACGAGGTCGAGATCATGATGGATAACTACTCCCCCCTCGAGAACCAGGATTACAAGCGCCACTATCAGGGCAGCGAGGATTTCGGTGCCTCGAGCGATGGCAATTACGATTTCGGCAAGGTGGTCGAACTTTATGAATCCGGGGTGCCGGACACGGTCCTGTTGGACCGCGAGGAAATCAAGCGTCTGATCAAGGAAGGCAAGCTTTAGCTTAAGGGGTTCAACCCCGCGCCACCGGTAAATCGGTCCACCGGGTGGTGTAGCTGGGCGAGCGCCGCTGCTGGTTCATGCGCCAGCCTTGCCGGGGACCGGGCCAGCCATAGCGGATCGTCCCCGCACCGAGGCGGCGGTTGATGTCATCGAAGGCCTCCATGATATCCGTATCCCGCGCCCGTGACGGGGACGCGAACAGGTCCAGTTGCGCCCGGCTCTCGGCGGCGAGGCCGAGCATCATGACGCCGGCCTTCTTGTAGCGGTAACCGGGACGCCAGATGCGCTCCAACCCGGCAAGCGCGGCCTGGATAATCCTACCGCTGTGATTGGTGGAGCCGGCAAGCGCAATGGTGGCGGTGTTGGCGTAATGGCGCTCGCCCTCGATGAAGCGGCTGGTCATGATAAAAGCCGAAACATTGCTCGCCACCAGGCGACCGCCGCGCAGTTTCTCCGCCGCCCGGCCGGCGAAGACCGAGACGGCGTCACGGAGTTCGTCCAGGCGCGTAACCGGATGGCCGAAGCTGCGGGAGACCACGGTGGTCTGTTTCGGCGGCGGGACGTGTTCCAGATCGATGCAGGAGACGCCGCGCAGCTCCATCGCCGTGCGCAGGCCGGTCACGGCCATGCGTTTTCGGATCCAGGCGTCGGGCGCATCGTGCAGATCGAGCGCGGTATGGATGCCGTGCGCCTTCAACATCCGCGCCAGCCTGTGCCCCACGCCCCAGACATCGCCGGCTTCGGTGTCCGCCAGCACCCGGCGCCGGGGCGCCATGGTGGTGAGGTCGAAGACCCCGCCGGCCGCGGGGGATTTTTTGGCCATATGGCTGGCGAGCTTGGCCAGGGTCTTGGTCCCGGCGATGCCGATGGAGACCGGCAGTCCGACCCATCGGTGGATTTTGGCCCGCATCTGGCGGCCATAGGCGGCAAGGTCGCGGCCCTCAAACCCGTCGAGGCCGAGGAAAGCCTCGTCGATGGAATAGATTTCGACCTCGGGCGTGAAGGTGGCGAGCACGTCCATCACCCGAGCGGACATGTCCCCATAAAGGGGGTAGTTGGAGGAAAAGACCCGGACCCGGTGGCGGCGGATCAGTGGGCGGACCTCGAAGAACGCCGCCCCCATGGCAATGCCAAGGGCCTTTGCCTCCTCGGAGCGGGCGATGATGCAACCGTCATTGTTCGACAGCACCACCACCGGGATGCCGATGAGGGCGGGATCGAACAGCCGTTCGCAGGAAACATAGAAGTTGTTGCAATCGACCAGGGCGAAGATGCGGGCCATGTTGCGGCCCCCTACGGCCCGGTTCGGCGCGGAACGAAACGGTGGATGGTGGCGGTCACCACGCCCCAGATGGCGCAGTCCGACTCGATGCCGAGGGCCGTCGCGGGGTAGGCGGGGTTCTCGGCCTCCAGGAACCAGCCCTTGTTCCGCCTGCGCAGGGTCTTGACCGTGAGTTCGCCGGCGATGGCGGCGATCACGATGTGTCCGCTTTGGGGCTCGATGCTGCGGTCCACCACCAGCAAATCACCGGGGCGGATGCCGGCGCCGGTCATGGAATCCCCCTCGACCCGGATGATGAAGGTGGCCGCGGGATGGCGGATCAGGTGTTCGTTCAGGTCCAGCTTGCCTTCGACGAAGTCCGCGGCGGGCGAGGGAAAGCCGGCCGGCACCTTGGCGGCGAAAAAGGCGAGGGGGCAGCGCTGCGCGGTCTCGGCCACAAAGATCATGACGCCATTCGGGCTATTGAGAACATAACATGAACATCAATGACACAAATCCTGCTTCCCATCAAGGGATCAACAGACGTTGGATGGCGGGATCCGTGCCGCGCCGTGCTGTTTATTGGTTGGCGGCCTTGGATAGGGTACCCGATCGCACCGCGCGCTCGGCCGGGAAGCGGATGGTTACCGTGGTCCCGAGACCAATGGTGCTGTCGATCATGAGTGTGCCGCCATGCAGCTCGATGAAGGATTTGACCAGGGGCAGTCCCAGCCCGGTGCCTTCGTATTTACGGCTGAGTGAACTGTCAACCTGACCGAAGGGCGCGAGAACGTGGCCGAAGTCCTCGGCGGCGATGCCAATGCCGGTGTCGGAAACCCCTATGGTGATGGCGCCGTCATCGTCAACCACGGCGCGAACGGTGATATGACCACCCTGCGGCGTGAATTTGATGGCGTTGGACAGCAAGTTGATCAGGTTCTGCTTGATCAGACGGGCATCCGCGAACAGCAAGGGAAGGCCGGGTTCGATGTCGATGGTGATGTCGAGGCCGGCATTTTCCGCCCGCTCCTTGATCAGGCGGACGGACTTATTGATGATGTCCTTGATGCTGACTTGCTCCTCATTAAGTTCGAGTTTCCCGGCTTCGATTTTGGAAATATCGAGGATGTCATTGATGACCTCGAGGAGGTGG
>JAZFWG010000123.1:0-6330 GCA_036448135.1 Alphaproteobacteria bacterium | reverse complement strand
AGACCTATTGGCCCCAACTGTGCCTGGTGCAGGTCGCGGCGCCTGAAGAAGCCGCCACCATCGACCCCCTGGCCGAGGGCATCGATCTCGGGCCCTTGTTCGATGTCATGGCGGCGCCCGGGGTCATCAAGGTGTTCCACGCCGCGCGCCAGGATATCGAAATCTTCCACCACCTCAACGGCGCCATCCCCAAGCCCCTGTTCGACACCCAGGTCGCCGCCATGGTCTGTGGCTTCGGCGAATCGGTGGGCTACGAGACCCTGGCGACTAAGCTGGCCCACGCCAAGATCGACAAATCCATGCGCTTCACCGACTGGTCCCACCGCCCGCTCACGGACCGGCAGCTTCACTACGCCCTGTCCGACGTGACCCACCTGCGCGTGGCCTATGAGAAACTCGCACAGCAATTGGTAACCAGCGGCCGCACCCGCTGGCTCGATGAGGAGATGGCCATCCTCACCAACCCCGCCACCTATCTCACCGACCCCGCCGATGCGTGGCGGCGCCTCAAGACCCGGAGCTCGAACCCCCGTTTCCTCGCCGTGCTCAAGGAGTTGGCAGCCTGGCGCGAGAGCGAAGCCCAGGGCCGCGACGTCACCCGCAACCGGGTGCTGCGCGACGACACATTGCTGGATATCGCCGCCCACAGGCCACGCAGCCGCGAGGAGCTTCTTCGCACCCGCGGCATCGACCGCAATAGCCGCAACCCGGAAAAGGCCGACAATATCCTCGCCGCCGTGGCCCGGGGTATGGACATACCAAACGATCAGTGTCCCCGGCCGGCCAAGCCCGAACCCCTGCCCAAGGGCCTGGGCGCCACCCTCGATCTTCTCAAGGTGCTGCTGAAGATGAAATGCGAGGCCGAGGGCGTCGCCCAGAAGCTGGTCGCAAACAGCGCCGATCTCGAACGCATTGCCGTCGACGATGATGCCCCGGTGGCGGCACTCAGCGGCTGGCGGCGGGAGCTGTTCGGCGACGATGCCTTGGCCCTGAAGCATGGCGAGCGGGCGCTGGCCATCGACGGCAACGTGCTGAGGCTCATCCCCGCCAACAACAGTGTTGGCGCCACCCGGGACGGCGAAATTAACGGCGGCAACAGTCGCCGGCGGCGGCGCAATTAATCCCCCTTCGGGTGTGATCAGCGCTACGGCTGGAAGGCCCGGATCACCATATCGAGCCTGCGGTCCAACTCCCTGTTGTGGAGCCGCTCGCGCTTGGCATCGCTAACTGCGTGCCACGCCCGGCTCTCCTTGGCCAAGGCGTCTTTGAGCATCCAGCGGTGGGGGAACTTGCGCCCACTGAGACGGCGAACCGCTTGGAGCTGCGCCGCCGAGAGCCCGGTGCGGGCGAGCCGTTCGAGCCCCGCCTGGGCGATGGTGATGTCGCTGATCTTAGCGATGGCGAGGATGCGCGCCTCGGCCCCGGGACCGGATCCCCGCTTGGCCTCGAGTGCTGCGCGGAACGCTTCAGCCGAATGGAAACGCTTGTTCTTAAGATCGCGAAGCTTTTGCATCGGCGCGTCGATGGTCTCGATCTTGGCCAGCGCCGGCGCCGTAAGTTCATAGGAGACCATGCGGTAGACCTGCTGATTGAACACGTTCTGCAGGAAGAACAGGCCGATGAAGCAAATAAGCCCGGATAGGATCGGGGTCACCACCCAGCCCACGCCGATTCCGCCCAGCACCCGCCAGCGGATCCCGCGCCCCCCCTTCAACAGGGCGATGCCGAGCACGGCGCCCACCACCGCCTGGGAGCTCGACACCGGGACCAGGGGAATGGTGGGCAGCCCCTGGCCGGCGAGAAAGGCTTCCAGGCCTTGCGAGGCGAACAGGAACAGCACCAAAGAGTGGGCGACCACCACGACCCATGCGGCAACCGGCGACATCGGGAGAAGACCTTTGCCCACCGTGACCATGACCTTCCGGGAATAGGTGAAAATGCCGACGCCGATGGCCAGGGCGCCCAGGAGAAAGAGCTGCTGTGCGGAGGTGAATTGGAATAGGCCGCCGACGGAGAAATCGGTGAAGGGCGACGCCGGCAGGAACACCCCCATGACGTTGGCGATGTTGTTGGCGCCGAGGCTATAGGCGCCGAAGGCGCCGGCCAGGATCAGCCCGAGACGAGTATAGGCGTCCTGGCGCAACAGATGCAGCTGGGCCTGGCGCAGGTACCAGGTCACGCATTTGAAGACGATAGCCGCAAAGATCGCCGCCAGCACCGGGCACACCACCCAGGTCACCAGGATGGTCGCCAGGACCTGGCGGTCGGTGTCGGCGCCGCTGAACAGGTTCCAGCCGATGATGGCGCCGATGATCGCCTGGGTGGTGGAAACCGGCAGACCCAGTTTGGTCATGGAGAAGACCGCGATAGCGGCGGCGGTCGCCGCCATGAACGAGCCCCCCATGGCGTTGACGGCGCCAAGCTTGCCCAGGGTGTGGGCGGCGCCAGCGCCACTGATCACGGCGCCGAGGATGACGAAGATGGTGGCGATGACAGCCGCGGTGGTGAAACGCACCATGCGCGTGCCGACGGCGGTGCCGAACACATTGGCGGCGTCGTTGGCGCCGAGGGACCAGCCGAGGAACAGCCCGCTGGTAAGAAAGAAGAGAACGATAAGGTCCATGGCGGCCGGTTCGGATCAAACGGGACGGATCAGATGGTGCGCTTGATGGCGTAAATGGCCAGCCGGTCGGCGACATCCTCGGCATGGTCGGCGATATCATCGATCAGCTCCACGAAATCGCGGAGATGGGCCTTGTTGCTCAAGGGCAGATCGGTGGCGAAGATGGCGCGCTTGAGTTTGGTGCTGACAACGTCCGCCTCCTTTTCGAAGAACATGACCTTGTGCATGTGATCGCCGATGGTCTCGATGTTGCGGAAGAACGCCCGCGCCGACAGCACGATGGCTTCCACCGAGGACACCACTTGGTCCGTCAAGTCCGTGAAATCCTCCCGAAATTCCTCCGGGATCTCCGGTGTCTCGATGGAAAAATGCCACAACACGCCCTCGATCTTGTTGAGGATGAAATCGAGATTCTCGATCAGGCCGAGGACATCTCCGCGGGCGTCCGGGATCAGGGTCTGGGCGTATAGGGCGCGCTCCACCGAACGGCGCAGATTGTCGGCGCGGCTTTCAAGCTCGCTGACCTGGTCCTTCTTGATTTCGAAATCCTGGGTGGCGCCGTCCCTGAGGTAGGCATGGAGCGCCTGTTTGAACACCAGGGCGGATTGCGAAAGCTTGTCGAGGAACTCGTCGAGCTCCTTTTCGACCTCGTGGGTGCGCTGAAACAGCGAGATTTGTTTGCCGAAGGCCATGTTGTCCCCTGTGAGCCTATTCCGCCGCCCCCATCATGGGGCGGACGCCGCCACAAGACAAGGTGGCCAGGGCGCCGAAAATGCGTAAATCGGCCCTAAAAGATGCCGGGATAGGTGCCGCCGTCGATCAGGAAGTTCTGGCCGGTGATATATCCGGCCTGGGTGCTGCACAAATAGGCGCACAGCGCGCCGAATTCCTCAGGCATGCCCAACCGGCCGGCCGGGATGTTCTCCAGCCGCATGGCGGTATAGGCGTCCAGTTCCATATCCGCCTTCTTGGCCATGGCGACGAAATTGCTGCGCAGGCGCTGGGTATCCATGTTTCCTGGCAACATATTGTTGATGGTGACATTGTCGTTGCCCTTCCTTCGCGCCAATCCGGCGACGAAGCCGGTCAGCCCCGCCCGCGCGCCGTTGGACAGCCCCAGGATATCGGCCGGCGCCTTCACCATGCCGGAGGTGATGTTGATGATGCGGCCGAACTTGCGCGCGATCATGCCGTCCACCGTGGCCCGGATCATCTCGATCGGGGTCAGCATGTTGGCGTCCAAGGCGGCAATCCAGATGTCCCGGTCCCAGTCATGGAAATCGCCGGGCGGCGGCCCGCCGGCATTGGTGATGAGAATGTCGGGATCGGGCATGGCCGCCAGCACTTTGCTGCGGCCGTCAGTGGTGGTGATGTCCCCGGCCACGGCGGTGACCTCGGCGCCGGTCTTGGCGCGGATGTCGGCGGCGGTTTGCTCCAGGTCCTTGGCCGTGCGCGCATTGATGACCAGCTTGACGCCCTCTGCCGCCAGGGCCATGGCGCAGGCCCGGCCGAGGCCCTTGGAAGCGGCTGAGACAATGGCGCTGCGGCCCTGAATTCCAAGATCCATGTCGTCTACTCCCTAGAAGATTTCATTCGGGGGCATGTGACGCCCTCAGCACCTCGCCGACCAGGGGCACGGTGACGTTGCGCCCGGCGGTCAATGCCGCGGTGTCAATCGCCGCCACCAGTTCCGTGGCCGCTTCGAAGCTGCGTTCCATGCGCGCGAGTAAGTAGATCACGACCTCGGGCGCGACCTTGAGCTGACGGTCGGCGAACAGCTTGACCAGAACAGCCCCGATCAGCGCGTCGTCGGGCGGGCCCACCGCCACCGCCGGCATGGCGGCAAGGCGAGAGGCCAGATCCTTCAGCGCCACCGGCCAGCGCGCCGGGGGGGCGCGGTCGACCACAAGCAACTGGCCCTTGGCCTCGGCGATCCGGTTGAAGACATGGAGGAAGGGCTGCGCCAGATCCTGATCCCCCAAATCCTGATCCCCAAGCGCCAGGCACAGATTTTCCACGATCCAGCACCCGGTGCCAGGCTCGAAAGCAGCAAAGTGGCCGGGCCGCGCCAGGGCAACGGGGTCGAGGTGGCGGGCCTTGCTGCGCGCCTGCCACACCCGGCCAAGATGGGTCTTGCCGCAACCGGGGGGGCCGAAAATGGCGAGCGCCGGCCCCGGCCAATCGGGCCAGCGGTCGATCCAGGCCACCGCTTCGCGATTGCACGGGGCGACGACGAAATCCTCGCAGCCCAGGGCCGGGCGATGGTCGAATTCGAAGGCGATCTGCCCCGGTGATGGTGGCATGGCTGGTGGCCCAGCCCCGATGGATGGGTCGCGGTCTTTCATGAGCCGTGCGAACCGGATCCAAGAAAAAGCCGGCTCTTGCGGTAACGCCCAAAGCCGAACCGCACCAGCACGCCGACGACGACGGCGATGGGAAGCGCCAACAGCAAGCCGACGAAGCCGAACACCACCCCTGCCGCCATCAAGGCGAAGATGACCCAAACCGGATGCAGTCCGATCCGGTCCCCCACCAGCTTGGGGGTCAGCGCGTTGCCTTCGAGAATCTGGCCGACGACGAAAACCCCGGCGACCAGGGCAATGGGCAGCCAGTCGGCGAACTGGGTCAAGGCCACTCCGACGCCGACGACGAAACCGAACAGGGCGCCGAAAAACGGGATAAAGGACACCAGTCCGGCGGCAAGGCCGATGGCCAAACCGAAATCGAGGCCAATCAGGGTCAGCGCGACGCCGTACAAGACGCCAAGGATCATGCACACCGACAGCACGCCGCGGACGAACCCGGCGAGCAGGCCATCGGCCTCGCGGGCCAGGGTGCGGATGTCCTCGGCATGGTCCAGCGGCAGCCAGCCATCGATGACGGCGATGATGCGGTCCCAGTCGCGGAGCAGATAGAACGCGACGATGGGGGTAATGAAGATCAGCGCCAACAGGTTCAATAGCGCGAGGCCGCCGCTCCACACCCCGCTGATGACATCGCCCAGAAACGCCAGGGCATTGCCCGCGAGATCGCCCGCCATGGCGCGCAGGCGCTCCATGTCCTCGACCGAAAGCCGGGCCGCCGCCATCTCCAACAGACCGCTCAGCTGTTCGTGCAGGCCCTCCAGCAGGCCGGGAACCCGGGCGGAAAAATCGACGATTTGCGATTGCAGCACCGGCGCCAAAAGCAGAAACGCCGAAACCGCCAGCACGAAGAACAACAACAGGGCAATGGAGGTGGCGACGGCGCGCCCCAGCTTCCAGCTCTGAAGACGGTCGACGACCGGATCGAGAAGATAGGCCACCGCCATGCCGGCGACGAACGGCAGCAGGATCGAGCGGAACACGATCAGAAGACCGATAACGACGGCGCTACCCGCGACCCAGAACCAAACCTGTCTTTCGCCGGTCAATGGACGTCCTCCATGGTGGCCGCCTTGCGGCCCCATTTCACCAGATAGCCGACGCCAGACGCGAACGTCGTCGCCGCCGCCAGATAGATCAGGAACCAGGACATATAGATCTGCAACATCGGCAGTTCGCCTTCGGCAAGGTCCATGGCGGCGATTCCCAGCACCGTCCCAGCGAGCAGGATCTGCGCCACCGTGTTGGCCTTGCTTATCAACAAGGGCTGCATCTTCAGGGTCTGGGTCAGGGTGTAGAACAGAAGGGCGCCGCCGACGATCATGAGATCGCGGAACACCACCA
>JAZFWG010000122.1:0-4967 GCA_036448135.1 Alphaproteobacteria bacterium | reverse complement strand
CCTTGAACTGCTTGAGCAGCCGGTTCACGTCCTGAATCTGGGTGCCGGACCCGGCGGCGATGCGGCGTTTGCGCGAGGCGTTGAGAAGCTTGGCGTTGATGCGCTCGCGCTTGGTCATGGAGTTGATGATGGCTTCCTGGCGCGCGAGCATGGCCTGGTCGACGTTGGCGGCAGCCATTGCGGACTTTGCGCGCTGGGCCCCGGGCAACATCGCCATCAGGCCGTCGAGCCCGCCCATGTTCCGCATCTGTTGCAGCTGGGCGCGCATGTCGTTGAAATCGAAGCGGCCCTTCTTGAGCTTGGCGGCGAGCTTCTCGGCCTCTTCTTGGTCGATGGTTTCCGCCGCCTTCTCCACCAGGCTCGCCACGTCGCCCATGCCGAGAATGCGTTGGGCGATGCGCCCGGGGTGGAACTCTTCCAGGGCATCGAGTTTTTCGCCGACGCCGATGAGCTTGACAGGACAGCCGGTGACGGCCCTGGCGCTCAGCGCCGCGCCGCCGCGGGCATCGCCGTCGACCCGTGTGAGCACGATGCCGCTGATGCCGATGCGCCGGTGGAACTCATCGGCAACCCGGACCGCATCCTGACCCAGCATGGCGTCGGTGACGAGAAGGGTTTCCACCGGATCGATGATATCGCGAAGGCGTTCGGCTTCCGCCATTAGCTCATCGTCGATGTGCAAGCGGCCCGCGGTATCGAGGATCACCACGTCATAGCCTTCGAGCCTGGCGGTCTGCATGGCGCGCTTGGCGATATCGTCGGGGCCCTGGCCCGCGACGATATCAAGGGTGGCGATGCCGGCCTCACGGCCGAGCACGGCAAGCTGTTCCTGGGCCGCCGGGCGCTGGGTATCGGCCGACGCCATCAAGGTCTTCTTGCGCTCGACGGTCGCAAGGCGAAGTGCCAGCTTGGCCGCGGTGGTGGTCTTGCCCGAGCCCTGGAGGCCGACCATGAGGATCGCCGCCGGCGGCGGCCCAAGCCGGATGGCTTCCGCCTCGCCGCCCAGCATCTCGGTCAAATGATCCTGGACGATCTTGACCACCGTCTGGCCCGGGGTGATCGAGCGCACCACCTCTTCACCCATGGCGCGCTCACGCACCGCTTCGATGAAATCCTTGACCACGGCAAGCGCCACGTCGGCTTCCAAGAGCGCGATGCGCACCTGGCGCAGGGCGGCATCGACGTCCTTCTCGCTCAACCTGCCGCGTTTGCGCAGGCCGTCGAAGACGTCCATCAGGCGGCCGCTTAGGGTGTCGAACATCGCTTGATCCGTTCCAAAATACCGCTCAACGCCCAACGCGCCAGCGCGCGAAACTCGCGGACTGGCGGACCTCCTCGGAGGGCAAGAGTTTCCTCAAACCTGGGGCGGGCGGAATGTAGGCCCCCCGGCGGCGCAAAGTCAAGGAATCCCAGGGGCTGGAGCCAATCCCCAGGCCCGGCGAAACAGGCCCGGCAAAATCGGCGGAAACCGTTTGCGTTTCAAGCCATTCGCGCCATATATGGCCCCCATGAGCGCCATTTCATTCACTAAAATGCACGGGCTCGGCAATGATTTCGTCATTATCGATGCCCGCCATACCCCGGTGACGGTCTCGGCCCAAGCCGCGCGCGCGATCTGCGACCGCCACACCGGGGTGGGGTGCGACCAATTGATCGTGATCGAGAAAGCGCGGGCCAACGGCGCCGCCGGCTTCATGCACATTCGCAATTCGGACGGCAGCTCCTCGGCCGCCTGCGGCAATGCGACGCGCTGCGTCGCCGCGCTGTTCATGGCGGAAAGCGGCCGCGATGAAGCCGCCATCGAGACCGCGGCCGGGCTGCTCAGGGCCGAACGCCGTGGCGATCTGGTTTCCACCGATCTCGGCGCGGCGCGGACCGATTGGCGGGACATCCCGCTCCGCCAAGACACCGACACCCTGCATCTTCCCATCGCCTCGGGCCCGCTCACCGATGGCGCCGCGTGCTCGGTCGGCAATCCCCACGCCACATTTTTCGTCGATGACGCCCGGGCCATCGATCTCAGCCAACATGGCCCGGTGCTCGAACATGACGACCTGTTTCCCGAGCGCGCCAATATCGGCGTGGTCCAGGTGCTGGCGCCCGACCGTATCCGGATCCGGGTGTGGGAGCGCGGCGCTGGCATCACGTCGGCGTGCGGCACCGGCGCCTCGGCCGCCGTGGTCTCCGGTCACCGCCGCGGCGTGTGCGGCCGCACTGTCACCGCGGAACTCGACGGCGGCGAGCTCGAGATCATATGGCGCGAATCCGACGGCCATGTCCTCATGACCGGCCCGGTCGCCACCAGCTTCACCGGCGTCTTCGATGCCAAGGACCTGGCGCCATGAACCGGGACGACGTCATCACCTTCGGCTGCCGCCTCAACGCCTTCGAATCGGAAGTCATCCGTGGCCACGCCGAGCGCGCCGGCCTCAGCAACACCGTGATCGTCAACAGCTGCGCCGTCACCGCGGAAGCCGAGCGCCAGGCCCGCCAGGCGATCCGCAAGCTGCGCCGCACCCGCCCCGGGGCGCGCATCATCGTCACCGGCTGCGCCGCGCAGATCCACCCCGACCGCTTCGCCGCCATGGATGAGGTCGACCAGGTGCTCGGCAATACGGAAAAACTCGACCCCGCCAGTTACGGCGCGGGCGAGCACGCACGCATCAAGGTCAACGATATCATGTCCGTCACCGAGACCGCCGGCCATCTGATCGACGGTTTTGAGGACCGCGCCCGCGCCTTCGTCCAGGTCCAGCAGGGTTGCGACCACCGCTGCACCTTCTGCATCATCCCCTTCGGGCGCGGCAATTCGCGTAGCGTCCCCATGGGCGTCATCACCGACCAGGTCCGCCGCCTGACCACCAATGGCTGCCGGGAAATCGTGCTGTCCGGCGTCGATATCACCGCCTATGGCGCCGATCTGCCGGGTGCGCCGTCCCTGGGCGCCATGGTGCGCCGGCTGCTTGCCAGCGTGCCCGAGTTGAAGCGCCTCAGGCTTTCCTCCATCGATGTGGCCGAGATCGACGATGATCTTCTTGGCCTGATCGCGGATGAGCCGAGATTGATGCCGCACCTCCATCTCAGCCTGCAGGCGGGCGACGACGTCATCCTCAAGCGCATGAAGCGCCGCCATGACCGCGACCAGGCCATGGCCTTTTGCCAGTTGGCGCGCACACTCCGCCCCGGCATCGTGTTCGGCGCCGATCTCATCGCCGGATTCCCCACCGAGACCGAGGCCATGTTCGAACGCAGCCGGAGCCTGATCAAAGACTGCGGTCTTACGTATCTCCATGTCTTCCCCTATTCGCCGCGGCCGGGGACGCCGGCGGCGCGGATGCCCCAGGTGGCGGCTTTGGAGCGCAAGCGCCGCGCCAGGATTCTCCGGGATGAAGGCGCCAAGGCCCTTGGCCGCTTTCTTGCGTCACGGGTCGGCGGCCAGGCCCAAATCGTGGTCGAGCAAGCGGGGCGCGGGCGGTGCGAACATTACGCACCCGTGGCCTTCGAGGGTGCGGCAAAGCCGGGCAACGTCATCACTGTCGCGCTGACCGGCATCAAGGACGATGTCCTGATCGGGCGACCCGTCAACCGCCATGGCCGGTAAAAGCTGGCTCGGGCGGTTACGCGCCGGCCTCAGCCGCAGCGCCACCCGGCTTTCCGACGGCATCAGCCACATCTTCACCCATCGCGCCGTCGATGGCGCGACTCTCGAGGAATTGGAGGAGCTTCTGATCACCGCCGATCTCGGGCCCGAGACGTCTTCGCGCCTGGTGGGTGATCTTCAAAACCGGCGCTTCGGCCCCGATGCCGGCGCCGACGATATCTGCCAGGCCCTGGCCGAGGATATCGCCGCCATCCTGGAACCGGTGGCCAAGCCCCTGAACATCGACACCGCCCAACGGCCCTTCGTGATCGTGGTGGTCGGCGTCAACGGCTCCGGCAAAACCACCACCATCGCCAAGCTCGCCCAGCAATACCGCAATGACGGCAAGCGCGTGATGATGGCCGCCGCCGACACCTTCCGCGCCGCCGCCATCGACCAGTTGCGCATCTGGGCCGAACGCTCGGGCGCCACACTGTTTGCCCGCGAGGACGCCAAGGACGCCGCCGGGGTCGCCTTCGATGCCTTGGCCGCGGCCCGGCATGACAACATCGATATCCTGTTCGTCGATACCGCGGGACGGCTGCAGAACAAGGCCGATCTCATGGCCGAGCTGGCCAAGATCAACCGCGCCCTGGCCAAACTGGAACCGGCGGCGCCCCATGCCTCGATCCTGGTGCTCGACGCCACCACGGGACAGAATGCCCATGCCCAGCTGGATGCCTTCAAGAAGATCACGGATATTACCGGGTTGGTGGTGACCAAGCTGGACGGCACAGCGCGCGGCGGCGTGCTGGTGGCGCTGGCTGAGAAATACGCACTCCCGGTGCACGCCATCGGCGTCGGCGAGGGCATCGATGACTTGAGCCCGTTCCAGGCCGAGGACTTCGCCCGCGCACTGTTGGGGCGCGGCGATTAGGGCCTTATCCGGCCAATAATCTAGACGACGATATTGAGGAAGGTTCCGCGTGGAACATTCACCGGCGGCGCCTTGGTGCCGTCAGCGGCGGAACTCGGCTGGTTCTGGGGCATCTTGGCGCGATGCTCCGTTGCGGGCTTGGCCATATCCGGGGTGGAGGCAACGGCCTGGGGGCCAACTGCTTGAGTCTGGGGCCGGCCCTGGAGAGGTTTGGTCGAGGCGAGGCTAAGAAGTATGGACGTGGGCGTGATCGTCATCTCTGCCGTGTGCTTTTACGGGGGAGCCGACACCCTAGGGCGTGCCGTTTAATACTCTCTTAAAATGCCGGATAATTTTCTTTCCTGGTTTTGACGTAATTCGCAAGATTCGCACCCTGTTGCCAATCCGCCCTGGAAATCAGGAGATTTTGGCCGAATGCCATGTTCCAAGCCGGCCCCTCTCGGAGATTTG
>JAZFWG010000121.1:0-11661 GCA_036448135.1 Alphaproteobacteria bacterium | reverse complement strand
AAGCACGGGCTGGGGGGTTATCGAAGTGGACGGCAATCGGTTGCGCCATCTCGGCAACGGCGCTATCGCCACCAAGTCCGGCGCCGAGACCGCGTCCCGCCTGGCACAGCTGTTCGAAGGCATCATGGCGGTGATTGACGATTACCAACCCGATGAGGCCGCGGTCGAGGAAACCTTCGTCAACCGCAATCCACAATCCGCCCTCAAGCTGGGGCTTGCCCGCGGCGTCGTGCTTCTGGCGCCGGCCCGGGCCGGACTTCGCATCGCCGAATATGCCCCCAACCAGATCAAGAAGGCGGTGGTCGGTAACGGCCATGCCGCCAAGCAGCAGGTGGCGCTGATGGTGGCGACCCTGCTTCCTGGTGCTGCGCCAAAGAGTGCCGATGCCGCGGATGCGTTGGCGGTGGCGATCTGTCATTCCCACCGCGCGGTGACGGCCGGGCGCTGGGTTCGTCCCGGGACCGGTGATGGTTCCACCATAGCGGCCCGGGGCCGGTGACGGCCCCATGATAGTGGAGAGCAGGCGGTGATCGGAAAGCTTACGGGGGTTTTGGATTCGGCGGGCGAGGACTGGGCCATGGTCGATGTCGGCGGCGTCGGCTATGTGGTGTTCTGTTCGGGCCGCACCTTGGCGGCTCTCGGCGCGGTGGGCGAGCCCGTCTCGCTTTGTATCGAGACCCATGTCCGCGAGGACCATATTCACCTCTACGGTTTCGAGGACATGGCGGGCCGCAACGCCTTCCGCATGTTGCTGACGGTCCAAGGCGTCGGCGCGCGGGTGGCGTTGGCGATCCTGACGGTGTTGCCGGCTGCCCGCTTGGCCGATGCCATCGGGGCCCGGGACCAAGCCGCCCTGAGCCAGGCCAGCGGGGTCGGCGCCAAGCTCGCCGGGCGCATCGTCAGCGAACTTCGCGACAAGGTCGCAGCCATGCTGCCCGCCTTGGCCAAGGTTTCAGGGGGCCCGCCCTCCGGAACTCGGCCAGGAGCGGAGGATGCAGAGACCGCCGATGCGGTCTCCGCCCTGGTCAATCTGGGCTACCGGCGCATGGATGCCTTCGGCGCCGTCGCCGCCGCCAGCCGGCGCCTGGGCGGCGACGTGCCGGTCGAGGACCTGATCCGCGCCGGGCTGCAGGAACTGAGTTCGGGGCCCGGCGCATGAGGGGATATGAGCCATGAGTGACGACAACCGCGCGGTCGATGCCCGTCTTTCCGAGGACGACGGCGCCGAAGGCGCGATGCGGCCGCGCAATCTCGGCGAATTCACCGGTCAGACCAAGCTGTGCGAGAATTTGCGGATCTTCATCGAGTCCGCCCTCGGGCGCCAGGATGCCCTTGATCATGTTCTCCTGTTGGGGCCGCCGGGCCTGGGCAAGACGACGCTCGCCCGCATTATCGCCACCGAGCTCGGGGTCGGATTTCATTGCACCTCGGGACCGGTGATCGTCAAGGCCGGCGATCTCGCGGCGCTGCTGACCAACCTTCAGCCTCACGATGTCTTGTTCATCGACGAGATCCACCGCCTGCACCCGGCGGTGGAGGAAATTCTCTATCCGGCGATGGAAGATTTTCAGCTCGACCTCATCATCGGCGAGGGGCCCGGGGCGCGTTCGGTGCGCATCGACGTTCCGCCGTTCACCCTGATCGGCGCCACCACCCGTTCGGGCCTGGTGTCGACACCGCTGCGTGACCGCTTCGATATCCCCCTGGGCCTGACCTTTTACAACGTCGAAGAGCTGGAAAAGATCGTCCACCGCGGCGCGGGTCTCTTAGGCATGAATGTAGAGGCCGATGGCGCCCACGAGATCGCGCGGCGCGCCCGGGGTACCCCCAGGGTGGCGAACCGGCTGTTGCGCCGGGTCCGCGATTTCGCCGCGGTGTCCGGCGTGACCGTGATCGATGCCGAAATGGCCGACACATCCCTCAACCGGCTCGAGGTCGATCAATGCGGCCTCGACGCCATGGACATGCGGTATCTGCGCTGTCTTGCCAACAATTACGGTGGTGGGCCCGCCGGAGTCGAGACCTTGGGCGCCGCGCTTTCCGAACAGCGCGATGCCCTCGAGGAGGTGATCGAGCCCTATCTGATCCAGCAGGGGTTCCTGCAGCGCACCACCCGCGGGCGGGTGCTCGGCGAGCGCGGCTGGCGCCACCTCGATCTCGAGCCGCCGCGGGGCGCCGCTGAACAGCTCAAGCTGCTTGAAGTCGGCCTTGACGCCGACGGTGATGCTCAATCCGGCAAGAGCAAGGCCGGGGAGGGCAAGAATGGCTGAGCCGTCCACATCGATCGACCACGGCACCCATATCTTTCCCCTGCGGGTCTATTACGAGGATACCGATGCCGGCGGGGTGATCTATTACGCCAACTATCTCAGATTTGCCGAACGGGCCCGGACCGAATTGCTGCGTGAACTCGGCATCGATCAATTGAGGCTCAGGGAACGGGACGGCATCACCTTCACGGTCCGGCGTTGCCAGGTGGACTATCTGGCGCCCGGGGGGCTCGACGACACCCTTGAAGTGTGGACCCGTATCCTGGCGGCCTCGGCCGCGACCATCGATGCCGAACAGATCGTCCGCCGCATGGCACCGGGCAATGGTGGCGGCAGTGAATTGGCGCGTCTCGAAGTGAAACTTGCCTGCGTCAACGACAAGGGGCGCCCGGTGCGGTTGCCCGCATCCGTCGTCAGCGCCCTTCAACCCCTCTCCCAATCAACCCCGGAAACAAAGCGAGCATAAGTTATGGAACCAACGACTATCGAATCCGTCGCACTGGGAGGTTCCGTCGCCGCCATGGATATGTCTATGTGGAGCCTGTTTCTCCGCGCCGACGTCGTGGTCCAACTGGTCGTATTGATCCTGGTGGTGGCTTCCTTCTGGTGCTGGGCAATCATCTTCGAGAAGATTCGCCGCATCCGCCGTCTCAAGGCCGACGCCGTGAGCTTCGAGGATACCTTCTGGGCCGGCGGTTCCCTGGAGGAGCTCTATGACAGGATCGGCAACCGCCCCAATGATCCCATGGAAAGCCTGTTCTCTGCCGCCATGCGCGAATGGCGGCGCTCGGTCGCCAAGGGGCTGACCACCACCGAGTCCATGCGCGCCACCCTGCAGCAGCGCATCGAACGGGTGATGGGCACCACCCTCGGCCGCGAGATGGAACGCCTGGAGAAGCATATGGTGTTTCTTGCCTCGGTGGGCTCGACGGCGCCGTTCATCGGCCTGTTCGGCACGGTGTGGGGCATCATGAACAGTTTCCAGGCCATCGCGGCTTCCAAGAACACCTCCTTGGCGGTGGTGGCGCCGGGGATTGCCGAGGCTTTGTTCGCGACCGCATTGGGGCTGGTCGCGGCGATCCCGGCGGTGGTGGCCTATAACAAGATCACCACCGACCTGGGCCGCTATGCCGGGCAGTTGGAGGCCTTCATTGGCGATTTCAACGCCATCCTGTCGCGGCAATTGCAGGAGAACCACTGATCATGGCCATGGCGATGAATGGCGGCCGTGGCAGATACGGCGTCGCGAGCCGGCCCAGCTACCGCCCCATGAGCGAGATCAACGTGACGCCCATGGTCGATGTCATGCTAGTGCTGTTGGTCATCTTCATGGTCACGGCGCCGCTCCTGACCGTTGGCGTCCCGGTGAATCTGCCAAAGACCAAGGCCGCGGTGATTCCCGGCCACGATGAGCCGCTGGTGATTTCCATCAATGCCGATGCCAAGATCTTCATTCAGGAAACCGAGGTCGAACTCGAAAATCTGGTGCCCCGCCTCAAGGCCATCACCCTGAACAAGCCCAACACCCGCATTTTCGTCCGTGGCGACCGTTCGGTGATCTATGGGGCAATCATGCGGGTGATGGGGACGGTCAGCTCGGCGGGTTTCACCAAGGTGGCTTTGATCGCCGAGCTGCCGGAATTGGCATCCAAGTCCCGGCGGTCTAAGAAGAGAAAGAAATAGCCGATGCGCCGAGGCGCGGTATTTTCAGCGGTGCTCCATGTTGTGGTGATTCTGCTCGCCTATTTCGGCCTGCCGGAACTGTTCCGCAGCGAGCCGAACCTCAACCGTCCCGTCATCATCGAGATGGTGAAAATCGACGACAAGACCCTGATGAAGGCGAAGCACAAGGCGAAGTCCCGGCCCAAACCCAAACCGCGCAAGCCTCCGCCCAAGCAAAAGACACCGCGCAATGTCGCCAAGGCGCCGCCACCGCCGCCGGACGCGCCGCCACTGCCAGAGGCCGTGCCGATCCCCAAGCCCAAGCCCAAGGTCAAGGCGAAGCCCAAACCCAAACCCAAGGCAAAACCGCGCAGGAAAAGGCGGATGGCGAAGATCAAGCCCCGGCGCAAGCCCCTGACCCCGCGCAAGGATTTCCTCGCCTCGGTGCTCAAGGATGTGACCCCGGACAAGCCGAAACAGAGCAAGCCCGAACAGCCGCCGAAAAAAGTCGAGAAGAAACCCGCGCCGCCGTTGCCGCCCACGTTGGCCCAGCGCATGACCATCAGCGAACTCGACGCCATCCGCAGTCAGATTGAACAATGTTGGAACATTCCGGCGGGCGCCCGCGATGCCCAGGACCTGGTGGTGGATATTTCCGTGGTCATGAATCCGGACGGTACCGTGCGCCAAGCGACGATCGTCCAACGTAGCCGCATGTCGCGGGACTCGTTTTATCGCGCGGCGGCGGAAAGCGCGCTCCGGGCGGTGCTCAACCCCGATTGCAGCCCATTGAGACTTCCGCCGCAGAAATATAATCAGTGGAAAACTTTTACATTGAGCTTTAATCCCAGGGAGGCGTTCGGGTCATGACCACAGTAATAAGGCACAAAGGGTTTGGACATATGGTGATCAAAATTGCCTTGGCGGTGGTCCTTGTGCTTATGCAATTGACGTTGGATGTCGGGGCCGTCCGCGCCGAGCTCAGGATCGATATCACCCGCGGGCGGGTCGCACCCCTCCCCATCGCCATCACCAATTTCCTCGGCAAGTCCGAAACCGAATCACAGATCGGCCGCGATATCTCCAAGGTGGTGGCGGCCGATCTGGAGCGTTCGGGCCTGTTCAAGCCGCTCGATCCCAGGGCCTTCATTCAGACCGCGGCTTCCTTGAAGGTGCGGCCTCGCTTCGGCGATTGGCGGGTGATCAGCGCCCAGGCCCTGGTCAACGGCGCCGCCAGACTCCAGGAGGACGGCCGTCTCAGGGTTGAATTCCGTTTGTGGGACGTCTTCGCCGAACAGCAGATGGTGGGGCTCGCCTTTTTCACCAAGCCGACCAATTGGCGCCGCGTCGCGCATTTCATCTCCGACGCCATCTACAAGCGCATCACCGGCGAAGAAGGATACTTCGATACCCGTATCGTGTATGTCGCCGAGAGTGGCCCCAGGAAAAGGCGGGTCAAACGTCTGGCGATCATGGACCAGGACGGTGAAAACCACCGATTTCTCACCGACGGCCGCCATCTGGTGCTGACGCCGCGGTTTTCGCCGACGGCCCAGGAGATCACCTATCTGTCATATTTCAACAACAAACCCAGAGTCTATATTCGCAACATCGATACCGGCCAGCAGGAGGTGCTCGGCGATTTCCCCGGCATGACCTTCGCGCCGCGGTTTTCGCCTGATGGCAACAAAGTCATCATGTCCTTGGCCACCGACGGCAATTCAGAGATTTATATCATGGACCTGCGGACCCGGCAGGTGAAGCGGCTTACCAACCATCCCGCCATTGACACGGGGCCGTCATTCTCGCCCGATGCCCGGCGGATCGCGTTCGAATCCGACCGCGGCGGACGCCAGCAGATCTATATCATGAGCGCTGATGGCGGAAACATTCACCGCATCAGTTTCGGAAAAGGGCGCTACGGCACCCCGGTGTGGTCGCCGCGGGGCGATCTCGTCGCCTTCACCAAGCTCTACCAAGGCCGTTTCTTCATCGGCGTCATGCGGCCCGACGGCACCGGCGAGCGCCTGCTGTCGGAAAGCTTCCTGGTGGAAGGGCCAACCTGGGCGCCCAATGGCCGGGTGCTGATCTTCTTCCGCCAGACCCCCGCCGACGACCGCGGCCGTGGCGCCACTTCGCGCCTCTATTCCATCGATATCACCGGATATAACGAACGTGAAATCGTCAGCCCCATGGACGCTTCGGACCCGGCGTGGTCACCCTTGCTGCCATGATCGCGGTTGGCGTCACATTGGCGACACACTCAATTTTGTATTTAATCATAGGGAAAGGTTGTCAGCGCGGCCTCGAGGGCCTTATATTAGTAAATATTAACCACGAATCTTACCATCATTCTTATGGGTTGGCGGGATGTTAACGTATTATGAATGGTTTGGGGACAGTTTGCGGCCTACGGATTTGATGCCTTATGCATGACGGGCTTCACTGAAGGGTCTCGTTCATAACAGACTTCACTGACGGGGATTAAAATAATGTCACTTCGAATTTTGAGCATGTTCGCAGCGGTTCTCCTTTTGGCAGCCTGCGAGACCGCACCTACCGGTGGAGGAGGAGCTGGCGGCGGAGGAGCCGGGGCTGGGGCTGGAGCCGGAGCGGGGTCTGGTGCGGGGGCTGCAGGCAGTGGCTTAACCACCAAGGCTGGCTCCCAGGAAGATCTCGTCGTCAATGTCGGCGACCGCGTATTCTTTGATTTCGATAAGTACAGCCTCAAGGCCGATGCGCGTAAGACCTTGCAGCGCCAAGCCGTGTGGCTGAAGAAGTACCAGGCGAATTCCATCACCGTTCAAGGGCACTGTGACGAACGGGGCACCCGGGAATACAACTTGGCCCTGGGGGAACGCCGCGCCAATTCGGTCAAGAACTATCTCATTGCCCTGGGGATCAATCCGAACCGGATCAAGACCCTCAGTTATGGCAAGGAACGGCCTGCGGTGGCTGGTTCCAACGATGCCGCCTGGGCCCAGAACCGCCGTGGCGTCACCATGGTCGATCGGGCCGGCACTTAAAACATCTAGTTTCCGGCGGCGTTAGCCGCTGGCAATTTCGGCGCCTGCCCGGTGTCAGGGTTCTTAGGATCCTAGCCACCGGGCAGGCGCCTTAATTTTGCCTGGAAACGAGAATATGTGTTGTGGCCCTTGGGTTGCGGGCACCCAAGCATGCGGATGGCGCCCCTTGGCAGCGCGGTTGACAATTTGACGGCGTAACGGCATTGGTGGGGACGATGGTAACGGCACATCGTGGAGAGGTTGCCCAGATGGTTGAAGCGACTGAGGGGTGGGTGAGGCAGAAGCTGTTGGCCCTTGGCTGCGCCGCCATATTCAGCATCGGCCTGACCATTGGTCTGGCCCTGCCGGCGGCCTCCCAACAGACCAATCTGCAATCCTTGCTCAATCGTCTTGAACGCATGCAGCGCGAACTCTCCACGCTGCAGAGTGATTTCTACCGTGGCAACCCGCCGTCCGGCAGGGCGGGACCCCGCTCGGCGTTCACCGGAAACTCGGCGGATGCCGCGATCGTCGCCAGGATGCAGGTTCGGCTCGATGAATTCGAAACCGAACTGCGCAATTTCACCGGCAAGATCGAGGAAATGAACCACAACATCAATCAACTCACCGCCAACGTGAAAAAGCTGGTGTCGGACCTGGAGTTCCGGCTGGGCGCCCTCGAGCAGAGCAGGCAGGTGGCGGGCGCTCTACCCGCGGGCACGGCGGCCCCTTCCGGGGCGCCGGTCACCAAGTCAGCCATTGGCGGGGGGGCCGAAATCCCCGCCGGTTCCGCCAAGCAGGGGGTGTTGGGCATGCTTACCGCCACCGAGGCCGGGGCCCCGGCTGGGAAAAAGGCTGGAAAAAACAAGGCCAAGGCTGCCAAGCCATCGACCCAGACGGCGAAGGCGCTGCCCAAGCCATTGCCTCCGGGCACGCCCGAGGAGCAGTATAAATTCGCGCGCTCGCTTCTGATCCAGAGTGATTTTTCCAACGCCGAGAGAAGCCTGCGCGCCTTCGTTGACGCCTATCCCAAGCACGACCTCGCCGGCAACGCCAAATATTGGTTGGGCGAGACCTATTACGTTCGCAACGACTTCGGCAATGCCGCCAGGACTTTCGCCGAGGGCTACCAGACATATCCGATAAGCCCCAAGGCCCCCGATAACCTGCTCAAGCTTGGCCTGTCGCTGATCCACCTGGGAAACAAGCGCGATGCCTGCGCGACCTTCTCGCGTCTCGCGAAAGAGTTCCCCAAGGCCCCGTCCAACATCCTCAGGCGGACCAAACAGGAACGAAAACGCAATGATTGCAGGCGTTAGAGGAGGTCAAAAGCGGTGCGGCGCCACCGGGCGCGCCCGTGGCTGAGACCTTAACCGCATCCGCTTTCACCGGCCTTATGGCCGTGCTCGGGCCGTTCGAACGCAAACCCCACCTAGCGGTCGCGGTGTCCGGCGGCGCCGATAGCCTGGCGCTCAGTCTGCTGGCCCACGGCTGGGCGCGCCGCCGTGGCGGCAGGGTCACGGCCTTGACCGTGGACCACCGCCTTCGCAGCGGTTCCACCGCCGAGGCCCGCCAGGTGGGGGCGTGGTTGCGGTCCCGGTCGATTTCCCATCGCACCCTCACCTGGACCGAGGGAAGTCCCAAGGGATCGCAAGCAGCGCCGGCCGCCAATCTTCAGGCCAGGGCGCGCGCCGCCCGTTACGGGCTCCTGGCTGGCTGGTGCCGTGACAACCAGGCCCTCCATCTCCTGATTGGCCACCAACGCGAAGATCAGGCGGAAACCTTTTTGTTGCGCCTGGCCAGGGGAAGCGGTGTCGATGGCCTCGCCGCCATGGCGCCGGTGGTGGCTCTTGAAGGGGTCCGGATCCTGCGGCCGCTGTTGCCGGTGGGCGCGGAACAGTGCCGCCGGTATCTTCGCCGCCGTGGTCAGCCCTGGATCGAAGATCCGTCCAACCACGACACCGCCTTCGGCCGGGTCCGGGTCCGAGCCATGTTGCCGGTGCTCGCCGGCGAAGGGATCGATACCACGCGCCTTGCCGCCACCGCCCAGCGGCTGGGCCGTACCCGTCAGGCGCTGGAACACGGGGTGGCGGGCCTTTTGGCGGTGGCCGCCACCATGTATCCGGCGGGCTATTGCCGGCTCAAAACCGGCCCCTTCCGTGCACAGCCGGCCGAGATCGGGCTGCGCGGCTTGGCCCGGACGCTGATGTGCGTGGGGGGAGCGCTCTATCCGCCGCGTTTCGAGCGCCTTGAACGCCTTTACGGCGCCATCATCGATGGCGGGCCCGGCTCGGCGCGGACCCTGGGCGGATGCCGGATCGTGCCGCTCGGCCGCAACGGTGCCATCGATGCCATATGGATTTGCCGCGAGGCCGCCGCCATGGCGCCGCCGCTGGCCATCGTCCCGGGGGAGCGGACACGCTGGGACGGCCGCTTCGACGTCACCCTGAGCCCTGGGCGGCGCCCGGCGAAAGCCCAGCCCAGCACGGCGCCCAAGGTCATGATCGGCGGGTTGGGCCGTGACGGCTGGGCCGAGGTGGTGGGGGTCTCGCCGGAGCTGCGCGCGGCGCCAATTCCGGCCCCGGCACGGCCGGGATTGCCGGCCCTGACCGATGGCAAGGGGGTTGTTGCCGTCCCCCACCTTGGCTATAGACGGCAGTCGAAAAAAGCTGGTAGCGTGGATGTTTCGGAGATTATATTCACCCCTGTCCAGTGCCTGGCTGGGGGCGGATTTATGGTTGTTTAGCTTGGCGATCGACCCTATTTAAGTAGAGGTTTTAACAATTTAGCCGAATACTGAAGGGGCCTGCCCAGGTCCTGACATCGGCAAGCAGCTTGGCGGTAAGGTTAATAAAGTGAACGATTTTGGCAAAAGTCTGGCTCTGTGGGTGATCATCGCATTGCTGTTGATCGCCCTATTCAACCTGTTTCAGGCGCCTTCGGGCCGTGGTGACCCGAAGGAACTGGCGTTTTCCGATTTCATCAATGAGGTCGAGCGCGGCCAAATCAACGATGTCACCATCCAAGGAAAATCCATCTCCGGCCATTTCAGCGATAACCGCAGCTTTAGAACCTACGCGCCGGACGATCCCACCCTGGTTAGCCGCTTGGCCAAACAAGGGGTGCGGATCACCGCCAAGCCCGCCGATGACGATGTCTCCCTGATCGGGATCCTGTTGTCTTGGTTCCCGATGCTGCTGCTCATCGGCGTGTGGATTTTCTTCATGCGCCAGATGCAGTCGGGCGGGGGCAAGGCCATGGGCTTCGGCAAGTCGCGCGCCCGGCTTTTGACGGAGAAGGTGGGCCATGTCACCTTCGAGGATGTCGCCGGCATCGATGAAGCCAAGCAGGAACTTGAAGAGGTCGTCGACTTCCTCAAGGACCCGCAGAAGTTCCAGCGCCTTGGCGGCAAGATTCCCAAGGGTGTTCTTCTTGTCGGCCCCCCCGGCACCGGCAAGACCCTGTTGGCCCGCGCCATCGCCGGCGAGGCCAATGTTCCCTTCTTCACCATTTCCGGTTCGGACTTCGTCGAGATGTTCGTCGGCGTCGGCGCCTCACGGGTCCGCGATATGTTCGAGCAGGGCAAGAAGAACGCGCCCTGCATCATCTTCATCGACGAGATCGACGCCGTCGGCCGCCATCGCGGCGCTGGGCTTGGCGGCGGCAATGACGAGCGCGAGCAGACCCTGAACCAGCTGCTGGTGGAAATGGACGGGTTCGAGGCCAATGAGGGCGTCATCCTCATCGCGGCCACCAACCGGCCCGACGTTCTCGATCCGGCGTTGCTGCGGCCGGGCCGCTTCGACCGCCAGGTCACGGTCTCCAATCCAGATATCCTCGGCCGCGAGAAGATTCTCAAGGTGCACATGCGCAAGGTTCCGTTGGCCCCCGATGTCAAACCACGGGTCATCGCCCGCGGAACCCCGGGGTTCTCCGGCGCCGACCTCGCCAACCTCGTCAACGAGGCGGCGTTGCTGGCGGCGCGCATGGGCAAGCGCATGGTCACCATGGCCGAGTTCGAGGCCGCCAAGGACAAGGTGCTGATGGGCACCGAACGCCGGTCCATGGTGATGACCGAGGAAGAGAAGAAGCTCACCGCCTATCACGAGGGGGGCCATGCCTTGGTGGCGTTGTTCTGCCCGGCCCATGATCCCCTGCACAAGGTGACGATCATCCCCCGTGGCCGTGCCCTGGGCGTGACCATGTCGCTGCCCGAGCGCGACAAGTACGGCTATTCCAAGAAGGAATTGATGGCCAAGATAGCCATGTCGTTCGGCGGCCGCGTCGCCGAAGAACTGATTTTCGGCAAGGACGACATCACCACCGGGGCCGCGTCCGATATTCACCAGGCCACCGCCATGGCGCGGCGCATGGTCACCGAATGGGGCATGAGCGATAAATTGGGGCCGTTGCGTTACAGCGAGAACGAGGAAGAGATATTCCTCGGCCATTCGGTGACCCAAAGGAAGAATGTTTCCGATGCCACGGCGAAGATCATCGACGATGAAATCCGCCGCATCGTCAATGAAGGCGAAGCACGGGCCCGTGAAATCCTTACCAAGAACATCGACAAGCTGCACCTTGTGGCCAAAGCGTTGCTCGAATACGAAACCCTGAGCGGCGATGAAATCCGCTCGGTGATCAACGGCGAAGAGATCGTGCGTCCGAGCGAGGATGACACCCCAAGCGATGCCGGCCGCCGCTCTTCGGTGCCCGAAAGCGGG
>JAZFWG010000120.1:0-3458 GCA_036448135.1 Alphaproteobacteria bacterium | reverse complement strand
GGGCTCGTAACAAAAAAACAGCTTCGTTTATGCGGGCAGGAAGGAGTAGTTCCACTCGCCATGGAATTCGGCGCGTCGGATGTTGAGGGCGGCCATTTCATCATCGCTGACGGCGACGCCTTTGGGGTACGCGTTATGGTCCGCATCGCAATAGACCTTGAGTCCCGTGCTTGTCGTGGTCGCGCCGATCAGGTTGACAATGGTGGCGAGGGTGCGCAACGGCTTGCCACGCCAGTTTTGGCTGATGAACGAAAACAGGCGGTGTTCGATGCGGTTCCATTTGCTGGTGCCGGGCGGCAGATGGCACACCATGATCTCGAGCCCCAATTCAGAGGCGAGCTTTTGCAGTTCGAGCTTCCATAGCCGGACCCGGGCGCCATTGGAGCCGCCGCAATCCGCCGTGATCAACAGGCGCGAGGCCCCGTGATACAGGTCCTGCCCGAGACGCCGCCACCAGCGCCG
This sequence comes from Alphaproteobacteria bacterium, assembly GCA_036448135.1. Classification (GTDB taxonomy): domain Bacteria; phylum Pseudomonadota; class Alphaproteobacteria; order SMXQ01; family SMXQ01; genus JAZFWG01. The sequence continues at coordinate 2,996 of JAZFWG010000120.1, read as the reverse complement.
GATGCTTTCCACCGCGAACGCCGCCGTGTCATGGCTGATGCCGACGTTCACCCAGCCGATGTTGCAGGCCACGTCGTAGACGCCGTAGGGCGCCACCTTGCCAAGCTCCTTGTCGGCGAAGTCATGCACGTTGACCTGTTCGGGCTTGCCTTCGGGCCGCCACTCGCGCCCGCCGTTCCTGAAGTCGCCCACCAGTTCCTTCTTCTTGGTATCGACCGAGATCACCGGCTGCCCGGCGGCCAGGAAATCCGTGACCCGGTCGTTGATGTGCTCGAATTGGGCGTCGCGGTCGGGATGATGGCTTCCTTCCCGCGTCTTCAGGTTGGCCTGAAGAGTGTAGCCGAGACCATCAAGGAGCCGTCCCACCAGCTGGTGGCTGACCGAAAAACCAAGCTCCCTCAGCCCGTTCGCAAGGTGGCGATAGCTTTTCGAGACCCAAAGCAACGGCCGTTCCGGATCGCCGCGCGTGGCCGGCGCGACAAGGCTCTCAAGGGCTGCCAGCAAACCCGGGTGCTTCTCCGTCTCCAGCTTGCGGCCACCGCCGCGACGCCGAACCCGGCCTTCGACGGGCGGCGCCGTCTTGCCGTCAAGCTCATCAAGCCCACGCCCGATGGTCGAGCGGGCAATCCCGGTGATCTCGCTGACCAGCTTGATCCCGCCCCATCCCACCGTCCGCGCCTCCGCCGCCGCAAACAGCCGCCGTCCCTTCTCGTCAAGGTGCGGATAAAGCGCCTCGAAACGATATCTGATGTCTTCCGTGTCCTGCATACACCAAATATAGTGCATATTCGCAGAATGCGGAATCCCTCACCGACACACCAAGGCAATGCGATTCAATTGTTTTGTGACGAACCCAAGGTCGCCGGGCTCTACGCGGAATTCAAGGTTCTCGGAGATAAGATCATCACCCTTGCCGATCGGCGGAAGTCCGCTCTTCAGGCGTTCAGAAACTCCACCAAAGCGGTCGACCGACTGCTTGATGGGAAGCTTAAGCCACTCGCCGACCGAAACATCCCAAGCGGGACGGGGAAGCGCGCGGCGGTGGCCGACATGGACGAGTTCATCGACGAAATCTTCCCGCTAATGGAGCCCTATCTCATTTATAGGGACCCGGCCGCGCGGCAGGCGTTCCACGGCGCCCGGGCTACGTTCGACGGACTGGTGGCGCGCTATCGGGAGATCGGTCTATCCGCCGAGGAGGCGGGCTTGCTCGACCAGATCGAACGGGAATTTAGCGGTGCCATGGCAACCGGCACCCCGGTCATGGCGATCGTGGATGAGCTGCACGAGCGTCTCGAACGGTTCGAGGCAGACCTCAAGGTCATGGACGCCCTGCTGGACGATCGGATCCAGCCCTTGATCCATGCCGGGATGGTCCGGGCGGCGGATGAGGCGCAAGCCGCGACCGATGCGGCGGGCGTTTGGCTCCTGGTTCTCGGTGTCATCGCATTGATTTTCGGAAGCGCCGCGGCCTGGACCATATCCCGTACAATCATGGGCCCTGTTCACGCGCTGGTCGCGGGCGCCGACGCCGTTGGCGGCGGGGACCTCGATCACAAAATCAAATTCAAGAGCAAGGACGAGTTTGGCCATTTGGCCACCGCCTTCAATCGCATGATAGAAAACCTGGCGCGCGCAAGGCAATCGATCGAGGACGGGCGCCGGCAGCTTGAACGAAGGGTCGCGGAACGCACCGCAGAGCTGACGCACGAGCTGGCCGAGCGCGAACGGGCCGAGGCGGCGCTGCGCAAGAGCCAGGAAACCCTGATTCAAGCCCAGAAGCTGGAGGCCGTCGGCCAGCTGACCGGCGGGCTGGCGCACGACTTCAACAATCTGCTCACCATCGTGCTGGGCAATCTGCAGCTTCTGCTGCGCCGTCTCGATGACGACGATCTGAAGGAGATGGTATTTACCGCCGAAGGGGCCGCCCGCCGCGGCGCCGAACTGACCCACCGCCTGCTCGCATTCGGCCGGCGCCAGTCGCTGGAGCCCAGGGTCGTCGACCTGAACCGGCTCGTTCTCGGCATGAGCGATATGCTGCGCCGTACCCTGGGAATGACCTTCAAGATTGAAACCGTTGTCGCCGATGCCGTCAAGCCGACCCTGGTCGACCCGGCACAGGTGGAAAACGCCATTTTGAACCTCGCCATCAATGCGCGCGATTCCATGCCCGGGGGCGGTGTGCTCACCATCCGGACCGGGGCCCGGAAGATCAGCAGGCAAATCGCCGTCGGCGGAGACGATGTATCGCCCGGCGAGTACGTCATGCTGGCGATATCGGATACCGGCACGGGCATGCCGCCCGACGTGGCCGAACGCGCTTTCGACCCCTTCTTCACCACCAAGGAAGTCGGCAGGGGAAGCGGTCTCGGGCTCAGCATGATCTACGGGTTCTGCCGCCAGTCCGGGGGCTTTACCACCATCGACAGCGAGCCGGACCAGGGCACCACGGTCAGCCTGTTCCTTCCCGCCACCGATGCGGCCGAGGAGATCGACGCCACGGCATCCACCGGCGCGATGGACGAAAACGGACACGAGACCGTGCTGGTGGTCGAGGACGATCCCGGCGTGCGCCTGTTCGCCGCCACCGTGCTCGGCAGCCTCGACTACAATGTGATCGAGGCCGCGGATGGCCGGACCGCGCTGGAGACGCTGGAATCAAACGGAAAAATCGACGTATTGTTCACCGACATTCAGCTTCCCGGCGGCATCGATGGACGCGATATCGCCAATCAGGCCCGGACCCGGCAACCGGACATCAACATCCTGTTCACGTCCGGATTTGCGGTCGACGGTGAGAATAGAGACTTGATGGAGATTACCATGTTGCGCAAGCCCTATACGGGGGAGGAACTTGCTGCCAAAATCCGCGGCGTGATCGAAAATCTGGACGGGGAAAAACAATGAATTCCGGACATCTTCTGGTCATCGACGACGAACCCGACATTGCCCGGTTTATCGGCACCGTGGCCGAAGGGCTGGGCTACGAGGTCACC
>JAZFWG010000119.1:0-12340 GCA_036448135.1 Alphaproteobacteria bacterium | reverse complement strand
AATATCGGCATCCTCAATCACCTGATGGAAAGCCTCACCGGTATCGAGAAAGCGTTCAACATCTATACATTCTGGGGCATGGTCTGGGTGCACTCGTTGGAGATGGTGCCGCTGACCTATCTCCTTATTTCCGCCGCCTTCCAGTCGATGGACCCGCGGCTCGAAGAGGCTTCGGTGATGACCGGCGCCGGCATCATTCGGACGTTTCGCCGGATCTCCTTGCCTCTCGCCCTGCCCGCGGTTGCGGCGGTGCTGCTGCTGCTGTTTATCACCACGGTCGACACCTTCGACGTACCGCTTCTTCTCGGCGGCCGGGCCGAGGTGCCGGTCTATGCCACCGAGGTTTTCTTCAATATCTCCCGCACGCCGACCGATTGGGGCCTAGCCAGTGCCTATTCGATGTCGCTTTTGATCCTCTCGGTGATCCTGCTGGCGGTCTATTTTTGGCTGTTGCGCAACTCCGAGCGCTACCAGACCGTCACCGGCAAGGACTTCCGGCCGCACCGCATCGATCTCGGTCGGTGGAAATACGTGACCAGCGCGGTGAGCCTGCTGATTACCTTCCTGATCACCGGCGTGCCGTTCCTGATGATGCTCTATGCCTCGTTTCTGACCTATTTCGAGCAGCCCAGCCTGTCGGCCTTCCAGGCCATGAACCTCAAGAATTACGAGGCACTGTTGGGCGAGGAGGGGTTCATCGTCGAGCCGCTGGTGAACTCGACGCTGCTTGGCATCGGCACGGCCACCGCGGTTATGCTGGTGGTTTCGGCCATCGCTTATTACGTCCACAAGACCCGGATTGCGGGACGCAAGGGCCTCGATTTTCTCGCCTTCTCATCGATCGCTTTCCCCAGCGTCGTGCTCGGTACCGCGTTCCTGTGGCTTTATCTCATCGTGCCGGCGCCGATCCTTGGCACACTGACCATCATCGGCCTTGCCTATCTCACCAAGTACATGCCCATAGCGCTGCGGTTCGTCTCCAATTCCATGCTTCAAATCCACGACGAGCTGGAGGAGGCCGCCGTGGTCGCCGGGGTGCCATGGTGGAAGAATTTCTTCTGCATTTTCTTGCCGCTGCTGCGCCCAGGGCTGATGGCGGGATGGTTCTGGGTCATGGTGCACGCGTTCCGCGAGCTCACCATCGCCCTGGTGCTGGCGCAGTCGGAGAACCGCACAGCGGCGGTGCTGATCTATGATTTGTGGGAGGAAGGATCGTTCCAGCAACTCTCCGCTTTCGGGGTGTTGATGTTTCTAATCCTGATCGTGCTGGTCGCTATCGCCCACGCCATCGGCGGGCGCTTCGGCATCCGTGAGCAGCCATAGAACCGGCCCTATCCGCCAGCATGGTTCAGTCCTTGGGAAATGCGGGCTGGTTGAAGTCCTGGTAACTCATGGGGGTGAAAGGGTAAGCCGCCTTGCTGTGGCTGAGGCCCAGGGTGACGCACATCTCGGCAAAGCGCACGCCGATGGCCTTGGTGTTGAGGACGGGCACGCCGGTCTCGTCTTCCACCGCCTTGGGATCGACCACATAGGGGATGAGCTTTCCGCCCAGGGGCAGGATACAGTCCACCCCATCCTCGCGCTTCAATTTTCGCACCAGTTCGCAGGTGCCCTCGAAGATCTCATCGTGCAGTGACTTAAGGTCGTCGGTGTAGATCCCGAGAGCCGTCATCCGCACCACCACATGGTCCATGCGGTAGGCGCATATGGACCGCCAGCAACTGGGAACATCGCTTTCCAGGGGGGCGATGACCGCAATCCTGTCGGCCAAGGTGGCGCCGACATGAAGCGAGGTGCGCAACAGCCCGATCACCGGGATGCGCGCCGCCAGCCGGGCACCTTCGACACCGGGATCGAAGGTGTTGGACTGGATCACCGCGTCGTAACCGTTTTCCGCCGCCCACACCACTTTGCGGATCAGGCCTGGTGCCTCCATGACATGATGAAGGCCGTTGGTCCTTTGCTGCTTGCCCTGGATCTTATGGGTGATCGCGCCGGGATAATCGTCGGGGTAATGGATTTCGATCTCGGTACCGGGCGATGCGTATTGCATCAACAGAGCATGGGTTTCCCGGCTCTCCTGGTCCCCGCGTTGGGGGTCTTTCGGCGCCTGGTTGAGGAACATGATTCGCATCTCAAATCTCCAGAGAATGGGGTCACTGACTGGTTAAATATTCGGGCGTTTGCCGCGCCAAGGGGTGGCCGCCTCGAACGCATGGGCGGTTTGCAGCACTGTCGCCTCATGGAAGGCGCGTCCGGCAATCTGCATGGCCAGCGGCAGGCCTTGAACATTGAAACCGGTGCAGACGGAAATCGCCGGGTTGCCGGTGACGTTGAAAACCTCGGTCGGGTTGGGCCGGCTTTTGCGCGGCCCGGCCTCTTGCGGTTCCGGTTGGCCCGCGGCTTCGGTTTCGATCCGCGGCGCCGGGCGAAAATTGGTGCCGGTCACCACCACGTCGAAACCCTCGAACAGGGCATCCATCTCGGCGGCGAGCTTGCGCCGAACGCGCTGGGCCTGGATATAGTCCACCGCCGGGATCATGGCGCCTTCGGCAGTGCGCAGCCGAAGCGAGGCGCCGTAATCCTGGGCCCGGGCAAGCCAATCCTGTTCATGAATGGCATAGAATTCCGCTTCGCCGATCAGGGTCTTGACCAGGTGGTAATCCATGAGCGGACTGACCCGGACCTCTTCGATCACCGCACCTTGGGCCGCCAGCACCTCCAGCGCTTGGTCGATGGCGGCAAGGGTTTCGGGTTCGGCTTCCATGTCGTCTTCGAAGAAATGGCGAATGACGCCGATCCTTAAGCCCTTCACGCCGTGGCCGAGGTCAGCGGCAAAATCCGGCGCCGGGAGATCGGCGCTGCCGGGATCGGCGGCGTCGAAACCTGCCATGACATTCAGCATCAAGGCACAATCCTCGACGGTCCAGGCCATCGGCCCGCAGCTATCAAGAGAGAAGGAATAAGGGATGACACCCCGGCGGCTGACCCGTCCGTATGTCGGCATCAACCCGGCGATGCCGCAAAGCGCCGCCGGGTTGCGGACCGAACCGCCGGTGTCCGTGCCCAGCGTCCCCATGGCCAGCCCCGCCGCCACCGCGGCGCCGGAACCCGTGCTCGACCCGCCGGTGAAGCCATGATCCCGATCCCAGGGATTTCGCGCCGGTGGCCAGGCCTGATCCGGGCTCGGGGCCCCGTGGGCGAATTCGAGACAGGTGAGCTTGCCCAAGGGCACCCCTCCCGCAAGCTTTAACTTCTCGACGACCCTGGCGTCATTGGTGGGGACGTGATCCATCAGGATCCGGGACTGGGCCGTGGTGCGGATGCCGGCGGTTTCGATATTGTCCTTGAGGGCGAAGGGAATGCCATGCATGGGTCCGCGATATTCGCCATCGGCAAGGTCTTTATCCGCCGTCTCCGCGGCGCCGAGGGCTTCCTCGGCGGTAACCAGAAGGTAGGCATTGATTTTATCGTTAATAGCGTCGATGCGGTCGAGAAAGGCGCGGGTGAGCTCGACCGATGTAAGTTTCCTGTTGCGGATCCGTTCACCCGCCGCGGCAATGGTCAGGAAACACAGCTCATCCGCCATGGCTCAGCCCTGTCGTCGCGGCGGCAGCCCGAAGGCGGGCTCATCATTGCGCGAAAGCCCGACCCGAAGCTTCGCCGCCGCCGTCCTGCTATCGCGAACCGTGGCGATGAGGTTCTTGAACTCGGCGTCGCTTGGGGCAAGCCGCGCCCGTGCCAGTAAGCGGCGGAGATCGGCTTCAATGCCGTCGCGTTCATCCCTTGCCATGGTGCATTCCCCCTCACTACATCCGAGTGCCGACTAGGCACGATCCTTCATTATACTGGCATCATGGAGTAGCCTTATGGCCCCTGCAATTCAATAGTCTGGGCCCGGTGCTGCGAGAAACAGACGCGGTTGGACCCGAAAGCGATACCGACGCCATGTCCGAAAACACCATCGCCACTGACTTGGCCCGCCTGATCCGGAACTTCGATCAGGACGCGATCCCGGACCCGGTCGCCGAGCGTTTCACGCTTTCCCTGCTCGATGCCATCGGCTGCGCGTTTCAGGCCCAATCGGCGGGCGTGATGAACGGCGTCCTTGCCGCGCTTCCGGCCCTTGGTGGCGGCAGCGATTGCAGCGTGATCGGCACGGGCCGAAGGGCCGCGGTGGCCGATGCCGTTCTTGTCAACGGCGCGGCGATCCATGCCCTTGATTTCAACGACCACCTGGCGCTCGACCCCAATGATGGCACAAAGCTGGGGGGGCACCCCAGTGATGCCCTGGCCGTTGCGCTCGCGGTCGGCGAATGGCGCGGCAACTCAGGCCACGAGGTCCTTGCCGCCGCCGTGCTGGGCTATGAGATCTTCGGCCGTTTCCAAAAGCTTCTCGACCGCACCCTGTCCTGGGACCATGTCACCGCCTACGGCACTGTCGCGCCGGCGATCGCCGGACGGCTCATGAAACTGGATGTTACCGCCCTCGCCCATGGCTTGGCCATGGGTGCGGCCCACGGTGTGACGCCCGGCGTGGTGCGCCGGGGCCGGCTTTCGGCGAGCAAGTTTCTCGCCAGCGCCCAGGTGATGCAGACCGCCACGGTGTCGACACTGCTGGCGGCACAAGGCGTGACCGGCCCCCTCGCCGTCTTCGAATACCCGGAAAAAGGCTTGGCCAGCCAAGTCTTGCCCGATGTCGATATGACGGCGCTGACGCGGCCCATTGAAGGAAAACTGATGGTCGAGGGCGTCACCATCAAGGCCTATCCCAGTCTCGATACCAGCCAGGCCGCCATCGCCGCCGTGCTCGCCGCCGTTAGGGGCCTTGCCGTGCCCACAAGTGAGATCGAACGGGTCGATCTCCGCATGATCGACCATCCGGCCGTGCGCCAGCAGATCGCCGACGAGGAGCGCCGCCGTCCGGAAAGCCGGGAGACGGCGGATCACAGTTTCTATTTCCTGGTTGCGGCCGCGCTCCTGGACGGTGAACTCACCCCTCGTCAGTTCGAAAATGAACGCTGGACCGATCCCGCCGTGATCGATCTGATGGCGCGAATTGCCATTACGGTTGATGCGGGTCTGGCGGACCAGGCCCCCGGCGGGTTTCCGGCCGCCGTCCTGCTCACGGCCCGCGATGGCCGCAACTCAGAAGCCACAATCGATTATGCCCCCGGCCATGCCCTCAATCCCATGGACCAAGAGGCCGTGGTGGGCAAGTTCCGGCGCTCGGTCGATGGACTTGTGGGGACAGGCCGCCAAGACGCCATCATCGAGACCGCCCTCGGTTTTGATGCCCTGGACTCCATCGACCAGTTGATGGAGTTGATTGCCGCGGACTAGAACGCCCGGCGCGCGTCGGCACAGGCTGTTCAGGTTCAGGCCTGGAAATAGCCGTTCTTGAACGCCCATAGCCACAAATAGGCGATCTTTTCATTGTGGAGCTCGGCATAGCCGACATGGCCGTAGCGCGGGATCAGGACCACGTTGCAGTTCTTGACCCCGGCGGCGCGGTATTTGCGCCCCATGAAGATCTCGCGCTTGTCCTCGATTTCGGCGCCATCCTTCCAATGGCCCTTGTCGTTTTCGCCCACCGTCAAAAGCACGTTGATGGACTTAAGCCACTCCGGGTCGGGGTCCTGCAAGTGGTCGAAATATTCCTCGCGGGGGAGCCCGGTGCGCTGGGGGTATTCCTCCAGCTTCTCCACATTGGCGAGATGCTGGTTGTCGCAGATCGACGTCTTCATCTGGGAACGCACCTTGGCGGCCCAGGCCAGGTACTCGTCGGCGCCGCCCCAGGGACAGAGATCCTCCGGGTCCTCGTAACCGGCGGCCTTGAAAAATTTGGGATTGCGCCGGGAAATTTGGTCGATGTCGTAGACCTTGACCCCTTCGGATCCCGTGGTCTCGCGCCATTCGAGCCTCCAGCCATCACACGCGCCGGTGCCGAAACCCAAAAGGCCGGTGATCTCCGCCTTGGTGATGAAGCGGTGAAGGTGGGCGATCATCGGACCCGAGGTGGAATGGCCCCAGCCCAGGATTTTGCGCCCGGCGAGATGGCTGTCGATCAACGCCGCGAAGCCCTGACAATCCACGTTGAAGGTGCATTTCAAATTGCGGTCGAGGATTTCCTCCATCGGCAGGTCCTGATCGAGCAGATAGACCGGCATGCGGTCTTCGACCGAAACCTCCCAGGTGCCGCCGCGGGGGTAATGGCCGGGATAGGTCATGGCCAGAACCTTGAAGCCTTGGGCGGCTAGGGACGGCGAGACCCCGGGGCGGCCATCGGGGGTCTCGTCCATGATCCGTTCCGAGCCGGCGCCGCCATGGCAGACGACGATGGCCGTGGAGCTATCGACTTCCACAGCGGGGGTGTAGAGGCGGCCATGAATGTCCCAGTCATAGCCGTTGCGCGAGAACCGGGCCGTCACCTCTTCGACGGTGAAATCCACCTTGGGGTAAGGACCCTCGATATCGAGCCACTGGTCCCAATCGAGCTTGATCAAGAGCTCGTCCCCCTTAAGCCCCTCGAGGTAGCGACCGACGGATTCGTTCTCTCTGGTTTCGGTATCGATGGTCATGCTGTCCTCCCGCCTCTCGGCACCTGAATGTTTTCCCTAGTCATGAGTATAGACCCTAGCAACATCAATGGAGCGTTGTCCCCCCCGAGACGTCGATACACGCCCCGGTAACGTGCGTCGCGTCTTCGGACAAAAGCCAAGCTACGGCTCCTCCTATGTCATGTTCCGAAGTGGGCTTACCCAGGGGTGTTTGCGAGGTGCCGTGGGCCTCGGTCTTCCACCTGGCATCGGCATTGCCCGGCGCGATGGTGTTGATCCGGACCCCATAGTCCGCGCATTCCAGCACCATGGTCTGGGTAAAGAGAATGATTCCCGCCTTCGCCGCCGAATAGTGCGACGCCCCGGATCCGCCCCTGAGCCCCCGGCTCGCGGCGATGGAGACGATGGCGCCGCCCCCTTGTTCCTTCATCACCGGCAACACCGCGTAAACACTGTTCATCATCCCCTTGAGGTTGGTGTCGATGATCCGGTGCCAGTCCCCGGGCGGAATCTCGGCCAAGGGCTTGCGCTCGATGCCAAGGCCACGGAGGCCGCCGGCACAGCTGACCAGGGCGTCGATGCGGCCATGGTCCCGGGCCGCCTTGGCCACCACGGCAGTGACCTGATCCCGGTCGGTCACGTCCATTTCAGCCACCTCCGCCGCCGCGTTGCCGGGAAGCAGCGCGGCGACCCTTTCCGCCCCCGCGGTATCGATATCGGTGAGCACGAAGTCCCAACCCCGGGACGCCAGCGCCCTGGCGATGCCTTCCGCCATCAGACTGGCGGCTCCGGTGATCAACGCCCGCGCCATGACCGTCCCGTCCCCCCTCAATGGAGCCGGATGCCGCCGGTGAGGTCCAGGCAGCTTCCGGTGATGTAGTTGGCGCGCTCCGACATCAAAAACGCCACCGCGTCTGCGATATCGGCGGCGCGCCCGAACCGGCCGAGCGGCGAGGCGCGCCCACTGCCGGGCTTGATGGCTTCTTCTTCCCGTTGCATGCGCTCCATCTCCTCGATGGTCTTGTCACGGGTTTCGGTCCGGCCCGGGGCGACGCAATTGGCCCGCACCCCGTGGGGGCCAGCCTCCTGGGCGATCGATTGGGTCAGGGCGATCACGCCCCCCTTGCAGGCGGAATACACGCTAGCGAAACGCTGGCGCAGGTGGGGCGGCCCGCCGCGGATCCCGGCGCCGGAAGAAATATTGACGATGACGCCGCCGCCGCCCTGATAGAGCACCGGCAACACCGCGTGGCAGCTGTTATAGACCCCGTTGAGATGGACCTCGATATTGCGGTCCCATTCGGCGGGCTTGGTTTCGATGAAGGGGCCCTTGGTTAGATCCAAATTTCGCCCGCCACCGGCGGCGCAGACCAGCCCCCGCAAACCATCTTGGCCACTGCCGATGCCATCGACGGCGGCATGAACGGCGTCAAAGTCGGTGACGTCGAGCGCCACCGCCTCAGCCGCCGGCGCGCCGCCGAGACCGGCCGCGACAATCTCCGCCTCAGCCAGATCGAGATCGGCCAGGACAACCCGCCAACCCTCCTCGACCAACGCCTTGGCGCAGGCCCTGCCGATGGCGCCGGCGCCGCCGGTGACCAATGCAACCGCCATGGCTTTCCCTCAGTAATCCCCGAGCGGGCGGTAATCCGGCGGGTCATTGGTCTGGGCGATGCAATGATCAGCGATATCGCGCCGGTGGGTGAACCAGACCATGTCGTCGAACTGCTTCACATGACGGATCATCTTTTCCCAGGCATAGGCCATGTAGGGCCGTCCGCCAAGCTCCGCATGGACCAGCGCATCGATGCGCCCCGGTATGCCGCGAAGTGCCTCTTGGTGGATGAAATCGAAGGCATCCTTGAAGCCCTGGACCGCCATTTCGCCATTGGACGCGCCGCCGTTCCAGGCGCGCCAATCGTTGTAATACCAATGCTTGGGAATGATGGTGATGGGCTTGCCGCTCGCCTTCACCACATAGGGCAGATCGTCATCGCACTGGTCGCCGCACCAGCTGTAGCCCTCGTCGGCGAGAATGCCGATGGTTTCCTTGGTATGGAGCCCGCCGGGGCCGACCCATCCCACAGGTTGGACGCCGGTGACCTCCTTGATGATGCGGTTGCACGCGCGGATCTCTTGGCGCTGTTCGTCGGGGCTGAGGTCGGTGATCTTGATATCGTTGGTGGTGCCGTGGCCGGCGATCTCATGGCCTTCGTCGTGGAGCGCCTTGACCGCGTCGGGCCAGCGCTCACAGGCCAGGCCGTTGACGTCGATGGTGGCGCGCACGTCGTTGCGGTCGCAGATTTCCATGATGCGCCAGATGCCGACATTGCCGCCGTAATTGGCGTGGGAAATGGAGGCGAGATTGATGTCCAGATCGGAGCTTTTCTTGAAATGGCCGCCCTTGTTGAAGGCCTCGAACGCCACGGTGAAGGTGGCGCAGATCATCTTGCCTTCGGGCCATTGGATGGTGCGTCGCATGGCTCTCCCCATTGGCGCCCCCATAGGCGGGGGGTCTTGTGCGGTGGCGCGTATAAACCGCGCTTTATATCAGGGTACCCCTTGGACCGGAATGGGGCAAGAACCCCGAATCCGGCCCCCTGGCCCCTGACACTGGCCCTTGACACTGGCCCTTGACACCCCAGCCCCATCAGCGCCACAGTCGTACCAATCGGGCCAGCATGATGCTGGCCGGCGGGTCGGTCCGGGGTTGCCCCGGGGTTACTCCGGTGCCGGAAATCATTGAGGGAGGCCAAAATGATCATGAAAATTCCAGGTCTTGTCACGGGCGCCATGTCGATTGCCGCGTTCCTGGCCGTGACCGCACTTCCGGCCAGCGCGGCCGAGCTTTCGGCGAACGAAAAGATCTACGCCAAGCTTGCCAAGCTGCCGGCGAAAGAACGCCATGCGAAGTTGGTGGCCGGGGCCAAGAAAGAAGGCACCATCGAGATGATCCATTCGCTCCGGCGCAAGCTCGGGCGCAACCACATCAAGGGTTTCACCAAGAAGTATCCCTTCATCAAGGTGAAGAACTCCGACATGGGCTCCCAGGACGCCGCCGAGCGGGTGGTGGCGGAAGAAACCGCGGGCCGGCATCTGACCGATACCATCTCCATCGGCGTACCCGATGCAACCATCCTCATCGCGCAGAACCGCGTGGCCCGTTATCCCACGCCGGCGACCAAGCGGATTTTCGCCAGGTACAAGGGCTTCATCGACCCCCAGAACCGGTGGGTGCCTTATTACTGGAGCGAGTACGGCATGTCGTACAACACCAACCTGGTGAAAGAGGCCGATGCCCCCAAGCAGTGGTTCGACCTCTGTAAACCCAAATACAAGGGCAAGTTCTCGTTCGATCCGCCGACCACCCGGTTCCTGGTCGGCCTCTATGTCATGATGGGCGAAGAAAAAGCCAAGAAATTCATCGCCTGCATAGGCAAGAACAAGCCGATCATCCAGCGCGGCCACACGTCGCGGCTAAAGCTCATGCTGCGCGGCGATCATTGGATCCAAGGGGGCAACTATTTCTATCGCGGCACGAAGATGAAGAATAAAAACCCCAAGGTCCCGTTCAAGGCGGTCTATACGGCGCCGGTGCTGGGCTATGCCGGGGCGATCATGATCAACAAGAACGCGCCGCACCCCTATGCGGCCGCGCTATGGGCCGACTACACGCTGTCCAAGACCTCCCAGAAAGTGTTGCGCAAGGCCTGGCGGGGGACCCTTGCCATGAAGCACGCGTATTTCCCCGAAAATGCCAAGCTTATTACCTATAACTACCTGAGCGCCAACATCGTCAACCGCTTGCACGATTACTGGGGCAAGCACGTCGGCCGCAAGGTCCGGAAGCGTAAGAAATAACAAGGTATTGAGGCCAGCCGGGCTGGGCCTACGGGAGGCCGAGGGGGTCTCCCGCAACACTCCTTGCGTTTGGGGCCCCATCGGCCCCTGACAGGCCATCACAGGGCCAGGACCAAATTCGGTGACCACCACTTCCCACGAGCTATCTTCCCGCGCGGAATTCAGTCGTTTCGCCGCCATCCGCAACGCCCTTGCCGATTGGCGCACGGTGGTTCTCGGCCTGCTGATCCTGCTGTTGATCTACCAGGTGATCATCCCCTTCCTGATGATCGTCTGGGCCAGCCTCAAAACGGCGCGTCCGGGCGAACCCTCCTTCATGGAATGGGGCTTCACCCTGGCCAATTATTTCCGTGCCTGGGCAGACAGCGGGTTCCTCGAGGCCACCTTCAACACCCTTTGGTTTTCCCTCACATCGACCCTGCTTGCCTTCGCCGGAGGACTGTTCCTCGCCTGGGTGGTGGACCGCACCAACACGCCTTTCGCGCGTTTTATCGGCATGATGACCCTGGCCCGCATCATCATTCCCGGGGTGCTGATCACGGTCGCCTGGATTCTCCTCATCAGTCCCCATATCGGCGTTCTGAACACCATCCTCGAATCGCTCACGGGCATCAAGGCGGTGTTCGACGTTTATACCTTCTGGGGCATGGTTTGGGTTCATGGGATCGAGATGATCCCGCTGGCCTATCTGTTGATCTCGGCGGCCTTTAAGGGCATGGACCCGAGGCTCGAGGAGGCCTCCACCATGACCGGCGCGGGAACCCTGAGGACGCTCCGGCGCATCTCCCTGCCGCTGATCGCGCCCGCCATCGGTGCGGCCCTTCTGTTGCTGTTCATCTCCACGGTCGAGACCTTCGAGGTGCCGCTCCTGATCGGCGGCCGGGCCGGTGTTCGCGTCTATACCACGGAGGTTTTCTTCAACACCGCCCGGGTGCCCACCGACTGGGGTCTGGCCAGCACCTACTCCATGGCGCTGCTGCTGATTTCTGTGGGGCTGCTGTTGGTCTATTTCTGGATGCTGCGCCACGGCGAGCGCTATCAGACCATCACCGGCAAGGATTACAAGCCCCGCCGCATAGACCTCGGCCGTTGGAAATACCTCACCTGCGCGATCTCTCTTCTGATGGTCTTCCTGATCACCGGCCTTCCCTTCCTGATCATGCTCTATGCCTCGTTGCTTCCGGAAGAATCGGTGGCGATGATCGAACCCCTGGAGATGATGACTCTGGAGAACTACCAGGCGCTGTTCAACGAGGAGGATGCGTTCTCGCCTCTGTGGAACTCGACCCTGTTGGGCATCGGTGCGGCGACGGCGGTCATGCTGGTGGTCTCGGTGATCGCGTACTTCGTCCACAAGACACGGATTCCCGGGCGCAAGGCGCTTGATTTCCTGGCCTTTGCCACCATCGCCCTGCCGAGCGTGGTGTTAGCCGCCGCCTTCCTGTGGTTTTATTTGCTGGTCCCCCTGCCGGTGTTGGGGACGCTGTGGATCATCGGGCTCGCCTACCTCACGAAATACATGCCGTTCGCGCTGCGCTTCGTCTCCTCGTCGATGCAGCAGATCCACGTGGAGCTGGAGGAGGCGGCCCAGGTCGCCGGGGTGCCGTGGTGGAGGAATTTCTTCTTCATCTTCCTGCCATTGTTGAAGCCGGGTTTATTGGCGGGTTGGTTCTGGGTCATGGTTCATGCCTTTCGCGAGCTCACCATCGCCCTGATGCTGGCGCGGGCCGACAACAAGACCGCGGCGGTGGTGATCTTCGATCTGTGGGAAAACGGGTCGTTCCAGGCGCTATCCGCCTTCGGTGTGATGATGTTCACGGTGTTGATTGTTCTCGTCACCATTTCCCACTTTATCTCCAAACGTTACGGCATCGAGGAACAGGTCTGAGGAACCAAGCCATGATCATCGTCGAAAACCT
>JAZFWG010000118.1:0-3225 GCA_036448135.1 Alphaproteobacteria bacterium | reverse complement strand
CACCATCGAGGGCGTGGTCCGGGCGCCTTCAGAGTTTTCGATCACCTTGGCGTTGGAGCCCTCCATGACGGCGACGCAGGAATTGGTGGTGCCGAGGTCGATGCCGATGACTTTACTCATTCTTGGTCCCTCTTGTTTTCAACGGGTTCAGGCAGCCCCGGTGCGGCCCGGTGCGGGTCTCTCGAAGGCATAAAAATACCCCCCACACGCGAACGCAGCAAAAAAATCCCTAATGAAGGAACGGGTATCGGAACTGCACGCTTATATATGTCTCCTGATGGGGCCCTACAAGCTCTGGGGGGCGAGATTCTTCACCATATTTCATTTCCTCCCTGTTGCGGAACCGCCGCAAATGACTGAGAAATGCTCGCAACAAGGCCATTGATCCGCCCCCTGCCCGGGCCCATTATGGCTGGCGGATTCTCATTGGCCGCCAACCCATGATCATCTCCGCCAGCTATAAGACCGATATCCCAGCCTTCTACGGGCGCTGGTTCATGGCGCGCCTCCGCGCCGGCCATTGCCGCATGACCAACCCCTATGGCGGCCAGCGCTATAAGGTGGGGCTGGGTGCCGATGACGTCGACGGTTTCGTATTCTGGACCAAGAATTTGGGGCCGTTCCTGGGCCATCTCGGGGAAATCCGCGACCGTGGCTTTCCCTTCATGGTCCAATACAGCATCAACAACTACCCCCGGGCGGTGGAAGTTTCGGTTGTGGAACAAAGCCGCGCCCGCGATCACTTGGGACTGCTCGCCGCCTCATTCGGCCCGCGGGTCGCGGTGTGGCGCTACGACCCCATCATCGAGACCTCCCTCATGCCGCTCGATTGGCATGAGGAGAATTTCGCCGCCCTGGCCGGGTCCCTGCGGGGCCTGACCGACGAGGTCGTGGTCTCCTTCGCCCACATCTACCGCAAGACCCGGCGCAATTTGGACGGCGCCGCCAGGGACGCCGGCTTTGATTGGCGCGACCCGGCGCCAGACGAGAAACGCCAACTGCTGGCGCGCTTGAAGACCATCGCGGCGCGCAACCACATGACGCTCTCGCTTTGCGCCCAGCCCGATTACCTGGTCGCCGGCGTGAGCCCGGCCAAATGCATCGATGCCGGGCGGCTTGAAGACATCGCCGGGCGTCCCATCATGGCCGCCGTCAAGGGCAACCGGGAGGGGTGTCAGTGTTTTGCCGCGCGCGATATCGGCGCTTACGACACCTGTCCCCAAGGCTGCGTCTATTGTTACGCGGTGAGCGACCGGGCCCGTGCCAGGGACCGGCTCGAAGCCCACGACCCCGAGGGCGAGTATCTGTTCCCGCCCAAGGATGCAGATATGAAAAAAGGCGCCGCCGATGAAACAAGGCGCCGCCTTGCCCCCGTCACGTAGCGATCAGGCGCCGATCAGGCAGAGGTGTCGATATGTTGCGGGCCGTCGCCGGTGTCTTCGCCATTGCCGGTACCATCGCCGTCTTTTTGCGGCGCGGCGGCTTCGGCCTTGGCCTCGGGCTGGGGTCCGCCCTTGGCGAGACCGACCATGGCCGGGCGCAACAACCGGCCTTTGAGCACATAGCCCGCCTGCAGCTCTTCGACGATGGTGCCCGCCGGCTTGTCCTTGTCCTCGACCTCGAACATGGCCTGGTGGAGATCATGGTCGAACAGTTTGCCCATGGCTTCGATCTTGGTGATGCCGTGGCGCTCCAACGTGGCGAGCAAGCCGCGTTCGGTAAGCTCGATGCCGGCGGCAAGGCCTTCGGCGTTGTCCTCGGCCCCTTCATTGGTCGCGCTGTCCAACGCGCGGCGCAGATTGTCGGCGACGGTCAGCATGTCGCGGGCGAAATTGGCGATGGCGTATTTGGAAACGTCGCTGCGTTCCTTCTCGGCGCGGCGGCGGAAGTTTTCCAGTTCGGCCATGGCGCGCAGAAGCTTGTCGTTGAGATCGGCGACCTCGTCCTCGAGTTCGCCCTGGCGGTCGCCAGATTGTTCCGGGGGTTGTTCCGGCGGTGGCGAATGGGGTGGTTCGGGGATTTCGCCCGGGGCTTGCGGAGCCGCCTCAGTCGCCGCGTCTGGGGCCGCTTCCGGGGCCTCGAGTGGTGCTTCCGGGGCTACGGCTGCTTGGTCTTTACCGCCGGTTTTCTTGGTTGTTTTGGTTTTCTTGGTGTTCATACTCAATCTCTGTTAGCGCAGATACTCCATCAACCGAGCAAGCGGCCGATGACCTTGGCGGTATAATCGACCATGGGGATGATGCGGGCATAGTTCATCCGCGTCGGGCCGATAACGCCGATGGCGCCGACGATCTTCTCCGGGCCTTTGGCGAACGGCGCCACGATCATCGAACAGCCGACCAGGCTGAACAGTTCGTTGTCGGCGCCGATGAAGATCTGCACGTCCTCGGCCAGGTTGGTGAGTTCAAGCAATCGCGACATGGTCTCGCGGGTCTCGAGTGCCTGGAATAAAGTGCGGATGCGTTCCAGATCCTCGATCGCGGTGATGTTCTCGAGGAGATGGGCCTGGCCGCGCACGATCAGATAATCGCCCTTGTCCTTGCCGCCCCAGGTGGCGAGGCCGGCCTTGACCAAATCTCCGGTGAGGTGGTCGATCTGCACCCGGTGTTCCTTGAGATCCTCGGCAATCAAGCCCCGCGCCTCCGCCAGGGTGCGGCCCGCCATGCGGGCGTTGAGAAAGTTTCCGGCTTCGACCAGCGCCGACGGCGGCACCCCCACCGGGATATCGATGATGCGGTTCTCGACCACGCCCTTTTCCGACACCATAACCACCAGGGCCTGGCCATCGCCGAGATTGACGAACTCGATATGCTTGAGCCGCGCTTCGGTTTTCGGCGCCACCACCAGACCGGCGCAGTTCGACAACCCCGACAACATCGACGTTGCTTCCTGCAACGCCTCCTCGACGCTTTTGCCCACGGCGGCGCATTTGCTGTCGATATCGGTGCATTCCTCTTCGGTCAGCGCCCCGATCTCCAACAGACCGTCGATGAACAAGCGAAGACCGGCCTCGGTCGGCAATCGGCCTGCCGAGGTATGGGGGGAATACAGAAGCCCGGCGTCCTGAAGATCGGCCATGACGTTGCGGATGGTGGCGGGGGAGAGCGCACCACTGAGATGGCGCGACAATGTGCGCGAGCCCATGGGTTCCCCGGTCTCGACATAGGATTCGACGATGCGGCGGAAGATTTCCCGGGACCGTTCGTTGAGTTCGGTGATGGTGCT
>JAZFWG010000117.1:0-18091 GCA_036448135.1 Alphaproteobacteria bacterium | reverse complement strand
ACGCTATATCCGCTTTTAATCAGGTGGACGGACCTACCGGACTGGTGAACGGGCTCTCACGGCCTGTACCGAAACGCAGTGATTTCGGTACCGCTCCCAATGTCCGCTTATAGCGGTGGTCTCAACTGATCGACGCAAGCACATCACCTGAAGGGCCAAGGCGCGGGCTGGCAGTTTGCCGGATTGGCAATTCGCCGCGCCCTACGCGACGCTGATTGGTTGCGAGAGCTAGGGCTAGTCGGCAAGGTTGGGCAGCAGCAATTCCGCCAGCCCGGTGAGATCCTTGAGCTCCGCCTGGGGCGGAAGGCCGAGCCGTTCAGGCTTTTGCCCGGCGCGGTTGACCCACACCACCTGAAAGCCGAACGCCACGGCGCCCATAGCGTCCCACCCGTTGCTTGAAACGAAGCAGATGCGGTCCTTGGCCACGGCCAAGGCATCGACCGCCAGTTGATAGACCTCGGGCGCGGGTTTGTAGACCCCCGCATCTTCGATGGATATCACCTCATCAAGGCTTTGCCCAATCCCCGCCGCCGCGACGGCGCCGGCCAGCATCCCGGGCGCCCCATTGGAGAGGATGGCGCATTTGAGCCCGGCGCGCTTGAGTGTCCCGAGCACGCCCGGAACCTCAGGGTAAGCATCGAGCACTTCATATAGCGCCATCAGTTTTTCGCGGAGTTCCGCATCGTCGAGGCCGAGGGTATCCATGGCGAAGTCGAGGGCAAGACCGGTGATGTCATGGAAATCCCTGTGCCGCCCCATCAGGCTCGACAACCAGGTATATTGCAGTTGTTTCGACCGCCAGAGCTCCGCCAGGGGCTGGGCCTTGGCCCCAAGATCGCCCCGGCACCGCTCCGCCGCCGCGTTGACATCCAACAGCGTGCCATAGGCATCGAACACACAGGCCTCAATGGCGTCAAACGACCCGGGAGACTGCGATGTCGGTGTCATGGCTGCTTAATCGACCTACGCCCTAACCACGCGGTTTATTTGGATAATTTTACCGCGATCTAGGCCCCGTCGCCACCGTCGCCACCGCCACCGCCGGTCAGGCGCTTCATGCCCTCGAACAGGTCCATCGGCAGCGGGAAGACGATGGTCGAGCTTCTCTCGCCGGCGATTTCATGGAGGGTGGCGAGGTAGCGCAACTGCATGGCCTGGGGCTGTTGCGCCAGGATCTTGGCGGCTTCGAGCATTTTCCCCGCGGCCTGCTGCTCGCCCTCGGAGTTGATGATCTTGGCGCGGCGCTCGCGTTCGGCCTCGGCCTGCTTGGCGATGGCGCGGATCATGCTTTCGTTGAGATCGACATGCTTGATCTCGACGTTGGAGACCTTGATGCCCCAGGCGTCGGTCTGGTCGTCGAGGATGCGCTGGATATCGGCATTGAGCTTCTCGCGCGACATCAGCATCTCGTCGAGCTCATGCTGGCCCAACACCGAGCGCAGCGTGGTCTGGGCCAACTGGGAGGTGGCGTACTGGTAATCCTCGACCGCGATGATGGCCTTTTCGGGATCGATCACCCGGTAATAGACCACGGCATTGACCTTGACCGAGACATTGTCGCGGGAGATCACGTCCTGGGTCGGCACGTCGAACACCTTGGTGCGGAGGTCGATGCGGACCATCTGCTGGATGATGGGAATGACGATGATGATGCCCGGCCCCTTGACCTTCCAGAACCGGCCGAGTTGGAAGATCACGCCGCGGCGGTATTCGCGCAGGATGCGCAACGACGACAGCACCAACGCCAGGATCAGAATGAGAACGATGACGGGAAGGTTAATCAGGGCTTCCATTGTGCGTTCCTCCATTGTTGTCGGCGGGCGCCACCATCAGGGTGAGGCCCCGAAGCGCGGAGATGCGGACCTCCTGGTCGGGGCTCAACGCCACCGCCGCAGACGCCCGCCACAACTCACCATCGAGGCGCACGCTTCCCTCGGTGCCCGACCATTCGACCACCCGGCCCAAACTGCCGATGATCTTTTCCTGGCCGCTGACCACCGGACGGCCCCAGGCCTTGACCGCCATGCCCGAGACCAAGAAGAAGAATGCGGCGGATGAAACCGCGAAGGCGCCGATCACCACCCAGGAGATGCCGAAGCCGGGGTCGTCGGTGTCGATCAGGATCACCGAGCCGATGACGAAGGCGACGACACCGCCGATGCCCAGCGCGCCGAAGGCCGGCATGAAGGCCTCGGCGGTCATGAAGGCGACTCCTAAGATGATGAGGCCGAGGCCGGCATAGTTGATCGGCAGCACCTGAAAGGCGAACAGCGCCAGCACCAGGCAGATGGCGCCGATCACGCCGGAGAAGATGATGCCGGGATTGTAGAATTCGAAGATGATGCCGTAGAACCCGATCAGCATCAGCATGTAGGCGACGGTGGGGTTGGTGAGCACCGCCAGCAATTCGGTGCGCCAGTCGGGCGCGATGGCCACCACCGTCTTGTTCGCCGTCGCCAGTTTCACCTTGCGCGAGGCGGCGGTGACCTCGCGGCCGTCGGTCTTGGCCAGCAGATCGGAGATATTGTCGGCCATGAGATCGACCACATTCATCTTCACGGCCTCGGCGGCGGGCAGGCTGGCGGCCTGGCGCACCGCCTTTTCCGCCCACTCGACATTGCGCCCGCGCATCTGGGCGAGGCTGCGGATATAGGCGACGGCGTCATTCACCGCCTTGTCGGACATCGAGGGAGGGGCCGCGGCGTCCTTGTCCTTGTCCTCGTCCTCGTCCTTATCACCGTCTTTTTTATCGCCTTTGTCATCGCCGGATTTTTCGTCCTTGGCGGTTTTCTTGGCCGGCTTCTTGGTTTTCGGCTTGTCGGGCTTGGTCCCCGGCAGCCCGCCGATCCGCACCGGCGTCGCCGCCCCCAGGTTGGTCCCCGGCGCCATCGCCGAGATATGGCTGGCATAGAGGATATAGGTCCCGGCCGATGCCGCCCGGGCGCCGCTGGGGGCCACATAGCTGATGACGGCGACCGGCGAGGCCAGGATATCCTGGATGATCCCGCGCATGGAGGTGCTGAGGCCGCCGGGGGTGTCGATGCGCAAGACCACGGCGGCGGCGTTCTGCTTCGCCGCTTTTTCCAGGCCGCGGCGGAGATAATCCTGGATCGCCGGTCCAATCGGACCCTTGATATCGAGCAGAACAATCTGTCCCGTGGGCGGGCCCAAAGGCTCACTGGAAGGCGACCCGGTGGGCGCCGCCGCCGTGCCGACGCCCGAAAGCGCGGCGATGACGGCGCCAAGGCCGAAAATTGAGGCCCACACAAGGGTGCGAAGACGCCTAGCCTTATGCATGACGGTATCCTGACCGGGCCCGGCGGCCATTGCAAGCTGGCGTTGTCCGGCGCAAGGACATCTTGCCCCGCCTCCTCTCGCCAACTCTGGCAACAGCGGCGCCACTGGAGCATAACAATCTTTGCTGACGAGTGATCCCCCAAGACGCTATGTTTCGCAGATGACAAGGTTTCTCCGAACTGTATCGCTGGTCCTCATCTTGGCGGCACTGGCGCTTTACGGCGGCGCCCCGGCCCGGAGCGCACCGGTCGAGCCCAAGGCCCCCGGAGCGCCCGGCGCAAAGGATAAGGACAAGCCCGACTATTCGGATCTGCGCGCGGCGCTGATCAGCGATATCACTTCCCACGCCCGCATCACCGAGCGAATGGCGGGACTCGCGCCGCTCGATCACCGGGTGTTGAAGGTCATGGCCGAGGTGCCGCGGCACGAATTCGTGCCCGAACCGCTGAAGCCCTTCGCCTATATCAACCGTCCGCTGCCCCTGGGTCACGGCCAGAACATCGCCCAGCCCTATCTCATCGCCCTGATGACCGATCTCGCGGACATCACCGCCGACGCGGTGGTGTTCGAGACCGGAACCGGGGCCGGCTATCACGCCGCGGTGCTGGCGAAACTGGCCAAACGGGTCTATTCGGTGGAGATCATCAAGCCCTTGGCGATCCGGGCGGCGAAGACATTGGCGCGGCTTGGTTATGACAATGTCCATGTGCGCACCGGCGATGGCTATTTCGGCTGGGCCCAGCATGGACCCTATGACGCCATGATCATCAAGGAATCGATGACCTACGTGCCGACGCCGCTGCTCAACCAGTTGAAGGCCGGCGGGCGCATGGTGGTCCCCCTCGGGCGCGACAACGGGCCCCAGTTCTTGACCCTGATCCGCAAGGACGCGGACGGCCGCATCCGGGAAAAACGCATCCTGCCGGTTCGGTTCTCGCCCCTTCAAGGCGGTAAAAGGTTGTGATCAAGCCGCCGCCCAGACCTGGCCGGCGGCGGTGGGGCTTTGCGATCCCTCCCGGGAATGCCAATATAACGTCATCATGACCTTGACCCGATTGTTCAGAGCCATTTGTCTTGTGCTTGCCATGGCCTCAGGCCCAGCGCCGGCGTCCGCCGCGGAGGCCGCGAAAGCGCCGACGGTCAAGGGAACGGCGGTGGTCCTCGACGGCAAGACCATCGAAATCGGGGGCCGGAAGATCCGGCTTTACGGCATCGACGCGCCCAATCCCAACCAGACCTGCTGGTATGACCGCGGCGAATTTCCCTGCGGCCGTTATGCCAAGCAGACCCTGGGGCTCAACACCATGGACCAGGAGCTGGTGTGCCATCAACGGTCGATCGACGCCAAGGGCCGCATCCATGCCGTCTGCTATGACGGCAAGGGCCAGGACGTGGCCCGAAATCTTCTGAAACATGGCTGGTCCACCGTCGATCAGGCCCTTACCAAAGGCGATACCACCCAGAACAAGACCATAAAGGAATACTTTTCCGCGGAGGTCGAGGCCCGGCGGTTGAAACTCGGCCTGTGGAACTTCAAGTTCACCCGGCCCCACAAATGGCGATCCATGATGGGGATTGTGGACTGAAGGCACCTTGATCACGGTGCGATGCCCTTCGGAGCGGATTGTTCCCGTCAACAAAAGTGCCCAGCGCGCCGCCGGTCGAGCGCCGTATAAATGCGGGCCCACAGCCAATACATGGCTAATAATTGAACCTGATGGCCCCTTGTTCGATCTCGCCGGCGATGTGCACCATGCGCTGACCCAGATCGGGGGACTCCGTGTACGCGGCAAATTTGCGCAGGCAGCGGGCGATGATTCCGAGCAAAAAGGTCCCGGCCATAAAGAACAGGAACCCAACCAAAGCCGCCACGATGGCATGGAAAAACACCTTGTCCGTCACCTGCGCCCAAAGGCTGTAGATCGCCGTGCCGGAAAAGAAGAAAGCAAACTGAAACAGTTTTACGAACATCTGCATCCAAAGATTCTAGCATCATTGCCGGGAGTGGGCCACCACCCGTGACCCCACAGGGATGACCACGCCGCCCCTGGCGCCAGAGGCTGTGCTAACCTGGGGCACCATGCTTGGGTTGATACCACCTTTCCCCGGGGCGCCTTTGCCGCCGCGGCGCACCACCGACGGGGCCCGGTGCCGTGTTCCCTGATCTCGGCCCCGACTGGTTGATCCTACTGATCATGGCGCCGTTCATCGGCAGCTTCCTCGGCCTTGTCGCCGAGCGCCTGCCCCATGGCGCCAAGGTGGTGTTCGCGCGGTCCCACTGCGCCCATTGCGATCACATATTGGGGCCGGCCGATCTGGTGCCGGTGCTGAGCTGGCTGGTGCTCAGGGGCCGTTGCCGCCATTGCCGGTCGGCCATCGGCGCCTTCCATCCCATCATCGAGCTTTTGGCCATCGCCGTCGTGCTATGGGCGGCCTCGGTCCTGACCGGCCCTGCCCTGTTCACCGGCACGGCCCTGGGCTGGACCCTGTTGGCGCTGGCGGCCATGGACCACCGCCACCTGACCCTCAGCGATGCCCTGACCCTGCCGCTCCTCGCCGCCGGGCTGGTGTTCGCCGCCGCCTTGGGCCGCGCCGGGGCATTTGCCGACCATGTCATCGGCGCCGTCGCCGGCTTCATCGCCTTCGCCGTGATCGGCTGGGCCTACCGGCGGCTCCGCCACCGCGATGGCCTCGGCCTTGGCGATGCCAAGCTTCTGGCCGCCGGCGGCGCCTGGGTGGGATGGCTAGGTCTCTCTGGCATCGTCTTGTGGGCGGCGGCGATGGCGCTGGTGGTGACCTTGGCCGAAACCGTGGCCGGCCGGGCCCTTTCGCCGGGCCGGCGCATCGCCTTCGGGCCCTATCTTGGCGCCGGTATTTGGCTGGTGTGGCTCTACGGCCCGGTGCGTATTGCTTGGTGAAATGACGCTAATGCCCGTAAATGTCCGGGATTTTCTTTCTGTATGAAAGATTTGGCAGGCTGTATATTGACCAAATATTAGCTATGTTCCGATGAAGATGGCGCCCCGGCGAGGACCCTGGGCCGGAAATCTGCTCGGAGACGGCATGCTGACGGAACCGCAAGGCACGGAAAGCACGGAGAATTTCGAACAGTCGCTCGGTGAGCGGCTGATCGCCGCGGGCAAGCTCGACCAAAGCGGCCTCGAGCGGGCGCGCCGTCTCGGCGGCGAAAGCGGCGAGCGCATCGACATCGTCCTCACCAAGTTGGGCATCGTTTCCGAAGCCGACATGGCCGAGGCCCTGTCCCAGCTTCTGGGTCTGCCCCTGGTGCGCTCGGACGACTATCCGGAGACCCGGATTCTCGACAGCGAGGTCTCGGCCCGTTTCCTCAAGGAGGCGCGCGTCATGCCGTTGGCGGAAACCACCCAAGGCCTCATGCTGGCCATGGCCGACCCGTTGGACAGCTATGCCCTCAAGGCCATGGAATTGACCACGGGCAAACCGGTGCTGCCCCGGGTCGCGGTGCCCGCCGAGGTCGAGGCCGCCATCGAACGCGCCTATGGCGGCGGCTCCGCCATCGCCCAGATCGTCGAGGGCAGCGAGGCCGCGATCGAGCCCGGCGCCGACGAGGATATCGAACGCTTGAGGGATCTCGCCAGCGAAGCCCCGGTGGTGCGCATGGTCAACCTGTTGATCGCCAACGCCGTCGAGGCCCGGGCGTCGGACATCCATATCGAGCCCTTCGAGAACGCCTTGCATGTGCGGTACCGCATAGATGGCGTGCTGCGCGAGGTCGAGGCCCCGCCCAACCAGTTCCGCGCCGCGGTGATCTCGCGGGTCAAGCTGATGGCCAAGCTCAACATCGCCGAACGGCGCCTGCCCCAGGACGGCCGCGTCAAGCTCGCCGTGCGCGGCGAAGAGATCGACTTCCGGGTGTCGACGGTCCCCGCCATGCACGGCGAAAGCGTGGTGATGCGCATCCTGCACCGGGAACAGCTTTACGACCTCGCCGCCCTCGGTTTCGGCGAAGAGGTGCTCAAGCGCTACCAGGAGGCTCTGACCCGGCCCCATGGCATCATCTTGGTGACCGGCCCCACCGGCAGCGGCAAGACGACGACGCTGTATGCCTCGCTCAGCGATCTCAACACCCCGGACCGCAAGATATTGACGGTCGAGGACCCCATCGAATACCAGCTCGAGGGCGTCAACCAGATCCAGGTCCGGCCCCAGATCGGGTTGAGCTTCGCCAATGTGCTGCGTTCGATCCTGCGCCAGGACCCTGACATCATCATGATCGGCGAGATTCGCGACCTCGAGACCGCCGAGATCGCGGTGCAAGCGGCGCTGACCGGCCATCTCGTGCTGTCGACGCTCCATACCAACAATGCCAGCAGCACCATAACCCGGCTTCTCGATATGGGCGTCGAGGACTACCTGATGACCTCCACCGTCAACGCCATCGTCGCCCAACGGCTGGTCCGTACCCTGTGCCGGACATGCTGCCAACCGTTCGAGGCGATGCCCGAACTGATCGAACAACTCAACCTCACCCGCTTTACCGATGCCTACACCATCACTCTTCACAAGGCCGTGGGTTGTGCCGAGTGCAACGGCACCGGCTATCGCGGCCGCACCACCATCCTCGAAGCCCTGGTCATGTCCGATGCCATCCGCCGCCTCATCCTCCGCCGGGCGGAAACCGCGGAGATCGAAAAGGCCGCCGCCAATGAAGGCATGACGACCATGTTCGAAGACGGCATGGTCAAGGCCCTGGCGGGGATCACCACCCTCGAGGAAGTGGTGCGCGTGACGCGCATCACTTGAGGAAACCCCATCACTTGAGGCAACCAAATTCATGACGCTGTACCGGTACAAAGCGGTAACCGGCTCGGGTGAAACCGTGGAAGGGGCGATGGAAGCGCCGAGCCGCGAGTCCGTGGTCCAGCAGCTTCAGGCCCAAGGCCACCTGCCCATCAGCGCCGAGGAAGCCGACAAGGGCGATGCCGTCGCCAAGTTCCTGCAGCGCGATCTGTTCCGGCGCGGACATGCCTCGCAACGGGACATCGCCCTGATCACCCGCAACATCGCGACCCTGCTGCGCGCCGGCGTCACCCTCGAGCGTTCCCTCGAAATCCTCACCGAGCTCGCCGACCGCCAAGCGGTGCGTCAATTGGTGGCGCAAATCCTCGACCGCATCCGTGGCGGGGCGGCGCTCTCCGACGCCCTGGCGGCGGCGGATGGCATATTCCCGCAATATTACGTCTCCATGGTGCGGGCCGGGGAAGCCGGCGGCACCGTCGAGACCGTGCTCGAGCGCCTTGCCGATTTCCTCGATCGCAGGCAGGTCGCGCTCCAGGCCGTGCGTTCGGCCCTGATCTATCCCGCCATCCTGGTGGCCATGGCGGTGCTCGCCGTCATCCTGCTGCTGAGCGTGGTGGTGCCACGCTTCCAGCCCATGTTCGAAGATGCCGGCAAGGCGCTCCCGCTTGCCACCGAGATCGTCATCGCCCTCGGCGCCGCGGTGTCCAATTACTGGTGGCTGATGGCGTTGGGAGTGCTCGCGCTTTGGGCCTTGGCGCAGCAGCTGCTTCGCGACCCGGCGCGGCGGTTGCGCTGGCACCGGGGTCTCGCCCGGCTTCCGGTCATGGGCGATCTTTTGATCAAGGCCGAGATCGCGCGCTTCACCCGCACCCTCGGTACCCTGGTCGGCAACGGCGTCGGGCTCCTCAACGCCTTGACATTGGCGCGCGAAAGCCTGGGCAACAGCGCCATCGCCCGGGAAATCGACACCGCGGCCGGCGGCGTCAAGGAAGGCCGCAGCCTGTCCCAGCCGCTGATGCGCGCGGAACTGTTTCCCAGCCTCGCCACCCATTTAATCCGGGTCGGCGAGGAGACCGGCCAGCTCGATTCCATGCTGATCAAGGTTGCCGACATTTACGATGAAGAGGTGCGCCGTTCGATTGACCGCATGCTGGCGCTGCTCGTCCCTGTACTAACCATCATCCTCGGGGTTATCATCGCCGCCATCATCGGCTCGATCCTGGCCGCGATTCTCAGCGTCTACGAATTGCCGATCTAGGGGTCTGTCGTCATAAAGGGTTGCGCCGCATTGGCGATGTTAAGGAGCGACGATTTGTCCATCACGCTTAGTCCTTCGATAACGCCACGGCGGCGGATGCCCCGCCGGGCCGCCGGTTTCACCATGCTCGAGCTTCTGGTCGTGCTATTGATTCTGGGGCTGATCGCGGCCTTTGCCGTGCCCCAGGTCATGAAGTATGTCGGTGGCGCCAAATCCAGCGCCGCCAAAATCCAGATTCAGAACCTGTCCACGGTGCTTGATCTCTATCGCCTCGATGTCGGCCGTTACCCCACCACGGAAGAGGGACTGAGGTCCTTGCATGAGCGCCCCAGCGATGGCGGCAAATGGAACGGCCCCTATGTCAAGAAGGCGGCGTCGCTGATCGATCCCTGGGGCAACGAATATCGCTTCCGGTCCCCGGGCGAGCATGGCGATTTCGATCTGTCCTCGCTCGGCGCCGACAACACCGAGGGCGGCGATGGCGAAGACCAGGACCTGACGAGCTGGTGATGGCAGCCATGCCGCGGACATCGGGGTTCACCTTGATCGAACTGCTGGTGGTGTTGGCGGTGATCGCGTTCATACTCGCCATCGTGCCGCCCCTGTTCGACAAGGGATTGAGTGGCGCATCCTTGAAGGCGGCGGCGCGCGGAATCGCCGGAACCCTGCGCCAGGCCCGCAGCGAGGCCATCACCCGCAACCGGGAAATCACCTTCACCATCGATGTCGAAGGCCGCCGCTACGGCGTCGGCAACCGCCGAGGCGGGGTGGTCCCCGCCGAGGCCGAGATCAGCCTTTTCACCGCCCAATCGGAGCGTCTCGACGCCACCACCGGAAACATCCGCTTTTTCCCCAATGGCGGCTCGACCGGGGGCCGCGTTTCCCTCGCCCATGACCAACGCCAATACCATGTTTCAGTCGACTGGCTCACCGGACAGGTCTCGGTCGCCGAGTAGGCCCCATCGCCGTCTGTTCAGGCGGTCGGGGTTTGCTCCCGGGTTCACCCTGCTCGAGGTTCTGGTGGCCTTTACCGTGCTCGCGGTGAGCCTGGGTGTGCTGTTCGAGATCTTCGCCACCGGCCTTGGCGCCGCGCGCACAAGCGAAAACCTGGTCCGCGCCACGCAGTTGGCCCAGTCCAAACTTGCCACCGTCGGCGTCGAGACGCCGCTTGCGGTGGGCGAACAATCGGGCCGCTTCGACGACGACTTTGCCTGGCGGGTGGCGGTGCGGCCCTTCGCCGATGATAGCACTGAGCCTGAGCGCGTTCGCACCACGCGCGCTTTTGAAGTCGCCGTCACCGTCTCCTGGGACAAGGGTGGCCGGTCGCTCAGGCTCGCGACCTTGCGCCTTGGACCCGGCCAATGACGCGCCCCCGGCACGGATCGCCCCGGAATGGATTGGATGAGGGCGGATTTACCCTTTTAGAGATGCTCATCGCCATGACCCTGTTGGGCCTGGTCATGGCCATGGTGTTCGGCGGCCTCAGGCTCGGCGCCAGGGCCTGGGAGGCTAGCGACACCAGCGCCACCAACCTCGCCCGCCTCGAAGCGGTGCACGGGTTCTTGCGCCGCAGCCTCGCCGCCTCGGCGACCGTTCTCGCCAGCGACGACAAGGGCAAGCGGCAGATCCTGTTCACCGGCGATGACCAACGGCTCGAATTCGCGACCCTGCTGCCGCCCTATCTCGGCATCGGCGGGTTCCACCGTCTGACCCTCGCGGTCGCCGGCGAGGGCAAGGACCGCCGCCTGACCCTCAAAAGCAGCCTTTACCAGGGCGCCGGCGTCGGCACCGATGGTGGCACGGCAGCGGCCGGTGACGGCGAGGAAACGGTCCTCATGGAGGGCATCGCCGGAATCGCGCTCGCCTATTTCGGGGCGCTCGACAGCAACTCCGACCCCGGTTGGCATCAGGACTGGCGCGAAGCGGCGACATTGCCGGAGCTGATCCGTGTTCGGGTCCACTTCGCCACCGATGACCGCCGTCACTGGCCGGACCTGATCGTCCAGCCGCGACTGGCGACGGGTCTTACCGCCAGCGGGGAGCGGCGGGATCTGCGCAACCGGGGCAGACCGTGATGATGTCCCACAGCCAAGCTCACCCACCTTCGCGCGGCATCGCCCTGGTCATCGTGCTGTGGTCCCTGGTGCTGTTGGCGGTGATCGCCACCGGCTTCGCCGCCGATACCCGCACCGAAACCAAGCTTGCCCACAACTTTGCCGAAACCGCCAAGGCCGAGGCGCTGGCCGAAGCCGGCCTGCACCGCGCCATCCTCGAGCTTTTGAAGCCGGCGGCGGAACGCCGTCTCACGGTGCTGGACCCGCCGGTGCGCTTTAGCTTCGGTGGCGGCGAGATCCTCCTTTCGCTCGAGGACGAAGGCGGCAAGATCGATCTCAACCGGGCGCCCGATACACTGTTGCGTGGTCTACTCACCGCCGTCGGCATCGAGGACCAGGACGGCGTGCGCCTGGTCAACGCCATCGCCGATTTCCGTGACAACGATGAGCAACGCCGCGCCGATGGCGCCGAGGATGACGACTACCGCGCCGCCGGGCTCGGCCATGAGGCCAAGGATCGGCCTTTCGAGGACATCGAGGAACTCAAACAGGTCCTGGGCATGACGCCCGAACTTTTTGCCCGCATCGCCCCGGCATTGACGGTTCATTCGCGAAGCCGCCGGGTCAACCGCAAGACCGCCTCTCCCCTGGTTTTACAAGCGCTGACCGGTGTCGATCCCGCCGCCGCCGGTGCTCCGGGGGGGGATCCGGCGGACCCCGAGATTCGCGACCTCGGCGCCGATGCTTCGCCGCCACCGGAGCTGGGCGGGCTTGCCGGGCGTGGACCCCGCACCCTTCCCGGCAGCCGTTCGGCACGGTTCCGCGCCGTCACCATCCGCGCCGAGGCCCGCACCCTTGGCGGCGCCGTGTTCGTGCGCCGCGCCGTGGTGCGCCTCGCGCGGGGCCGCGCCCGTCCCTACCGCATCGAGGCGTGGAAACAAGGCAGACTGGCGCCCGTGGCCCGAAATTAAGCAAAATTAAACCGAAATCTTGTCATTTTGCCAGGGTAGGGCCGGCCAGGGGTGGGCAGTGCTGCACCATATGCGTGTTGATTTGCATTAAATTATGGCAGTTTGTGCGAATCCGGCGTCTCCTAAAGGGTTATTGCGCTGTTGCGGCGCGCCACCGTATTTGAGCAAAGCTGGGTGCCCGAGGTCGGTATATGCCCGAAGGCGATATATGAAAGTGTTTCTGGAACAGACGGCCACCGTGATCAGGGGGTTTTTCCGCTGGTGGGGCGGAGAACTGGCCCAGCTGGTGCCGGCGAGGCTTAGGGATGCGTTGCGGTCCAAGACCGGGCTGCTGATCCTCGACCTGTCCGGATCCGAGATTACCGTGACAGTCCAAGGCACGAGATCGTCGCGCGAGATCGGACGCATCGCCCAGGCGCCAGCCGATGCGGTAGGCCAGGCCAGCACGATCATCGGCTTGATCCGCAAGGCGCCCGGCGACAACGCCATCGTGCTGCGCCTGCCAGCCGAAAGCGCCCTGCACAAGACCCTGAACCTGCCGCTGGCGGCCGCGGAAAACCTGCGCGAGGTCCTCGCCTTCGAGATGGATCGCCACACCCCCTTTACCGCGGAACAGGTCTTTTTCGATTTTGCGGTGGCCTCGCGGCATAGCGATACCCAGCGCATGGATGTCGATCTGGTGACGGTCCCCCGTCACGTGGTCAATGAGAGTCTTGTCCGCGCCACGGGGTGGGGGGTGACGCCGGACGTCGTCGATATCGGCGGCGCCGGGTTTCCCAGCGGCGGCCAGATCAACCTACTCCCCGATGAAGAACGCCGGCCCGAGAAAAAGGGTGTCGGCCGCCTCTCGGTGTTTTTCGCCGTGATTGCCGTCTTTCTCGCCATCGCTGCCGTCAAAATTCCCTTCGACCAGCGCCAACGCACCGCCGAGGACTTGCGCGCGGCCGTCGCCAAGGCCAAGGCGGAAGCCGGGACGACCCTGGAACTCAGCAAGGAGGTGGAACGCCTGGCCGCCAACAACCGTTTCCTGGGCGAAGCCAAACGCAACGCCCCCAAGGTCACCGTGGTGATCGAGACCCTGACGCGGCTTTTGCCCGACGATACCTATCTGCGCCAGCTCAAGCTCAAGAACCGTGAGGTACGCCTTTCGGGCCATTCCGCCGCCGCCTCCAACCTGGTGGGCGTGATCGAGGACTCGCCATTGTTCCATAAGGCGCGCTTCCGCTCGCCGGTCACCCAGGATGCCCGGGCGGGGCTCGAGCGCTTCAACCTGTCGGCGGAGATCACCGGCGGCGGAGAGAAATGATGGCGGCGATTTCCCCACTGCTGTCGCGAATCCTGGCTCTGGCGCTGCTGGCGGCAGTGCTGACAGGGCTCTATGGCGCCGCCGAGCCGCTCATCGCCGAGTACCAGGCCTACGGCACCACCATCGCCCAATCGCGTGAACTGTTGCAGCGCTATCAGCGTATCGGCAATACCCGCCGCCCCCTGCAGGAACAGGCCAAGGAACTGCGCCGCCGCCTCAAGGCCCGTGGTGGCTACCTGCCCGGCGCCAGTGACAGCCTGGCCGCGGCCCAGTTGCAGAACCGGGTCAAGAAGATCGTCCTCGCCGCCGGGGGCGCCATCAAAAGCACCCAGACCTTGACACCGAGCGAGGTGAAGGGTCTGCGCCAGATCGATGTCCGGGTCCAGATGTCCGCCGATATCGTGGCGCTGCAGAAGACAATCCATGCGCTGGAGGCGGACCAAACCTACCTGTTCCTCGACAATGTCGACATCCGCCGCCAGCGCTCACGCCGGCGCCGCAACCGCAAGACCACGGCCACGGTACCCCCGCTCACGGTCCGTTTCGACATCTACGGCTATCGCCGCCCGGAGGGGAAATGACGCTGCCGACAAAACGCCGGCGGACACTGCCGTTGCTGGTATTCCTGTTGTGCCTGGTGTTGGGCTATGCGGTGTACCGGGCGCTTGAATCCACCGATTACGGCGGGTCCACCGAGGTTGCTTTGTCGCGGCCGGAGAAGATCCCCGCCCTGGCGCCCCAACCCCGCTTTGCCATGCCGCCGATCACGACATACCCAGAGACCGTCAAAAGGCCCCTGTTCTCTCCGTCCCGCCAGCCACCCGAGCAGACCACGGAGATTCCGGAGCCCAAACCCGTGCCCGACCAGGACATCAAGGCGCGTCTATCGGGGATCATCATCACCCCCGAGGGCCGCTTTGCCCTGTTACAAAAGCCCCAGGAGACCGAGGCCATACGCATCAGGGAAGGCCAGAACTTCGAGGGCTGGGTGGTGAAATCGATCCAGGCCGACCGCATCGTGCTCAACCGCGGCGAGAGCACCCAGGTGGTGATGATCGAGGATGAAATCCGCAAGGCGCCAGCGGCCACCCGGCGCAAGCCCCGGCGGTCCCGGCGAAATCGCGCCAGGACGCCAAGAACGCGCACCCCGACCCCATGATCGTTCCTTCGATCCGGAAAACCATCCACATTCCGCCCCAGCCGGCGAAAAAAAGGTTGGGTTTCAACCCCTTGGCGATTTATGATCACAGCCGCTACAGAGTGATATACATTCGTCTTCAAGCTCGAGACCTGCTAGGCCATCTTGCCGGGCCCATAAGGCAAGCGTAAAGGGGGCGGAGTTGGCACGGTTTACCCATCTGTTCATGGCGGCGGTGATGGCCGTGGCGCTTGGCGCCTGCGCCGACATGCTCAAGGCCGAAAAGACTTCGGACCAGGCCGAGGCCGCACCCGGCGTCACGCCCCGGACCATGCCCCAGACCACGGTGGACATCCGCCGAAAGCAAGCCGAGGCCCGCGCGGCCCAGCGCGAGGCGCAATTGCCGCCACCGCCGGAGCGAACGGCGGAACCTGCCCGGGTCACGGCAAAGCCCAAGGGCCCGCAAATCGACCGGGGCACGGGGATTTTCCTCAACCCCGATGCCGGCAAAGGGCGCGCCATGGCGAAGCCGACCGGCTCCATCACCCTCAATTTTGCCGACACCGACATTCGCGAGATCGTGCGCACCGTGCTCGGCAACCTGCTCAAGGCCAACTACGTCATCCATCCCCAGGTCAGTGGCAAGGTCACGGTTCAGACCAGCCGTCCACTGCCGCGTTCGGCGCTGTTGACGACGCTCGACAGCATCCTGCAATTGGTCGGCGCCGCGATGATCGATACCGGGACGGTCTACCGCATCGTGCCCGCCGCCGAGGCCCCGCGCCAGGCGCCGCCGCTGCGGCCCCGCTTGGCGGTGGCCTCGCGCCAGGCAGGCTTCATGGTCCAGATCGTGCCCCTGCAGTTCATTTCCGCCGCCGAGATGGAAAAGATTCTCGAACCCCTGGCGCCCAAGGGCAGCATCCTGCGCACCGACGAGACCCGCAATCTGCTGATCCTCGCCGGCTCGCGGCGCGATCTCAACTCCCTGATCGAAGCCGTCGATATTTTCGATGTCGATTGGCTCGCGGGGATGTCGGTGGGGATGTTCCCGATCAAATATGCCAAGGCCAAGGAGATCACCGGCGAACTCACCAAGATCTTCGGCGGTGACGGCAAGGGCGGGCCATTGGCCAAGATGCTGCGCTTCATCCCGGTGGAACGCCTGAACGCGGTGCTGGTGATCTCGCCGCAGCCCGGCTACATCAAGCGCGCCGAAAACTGGATCGAGCGCCTCGACCGCTCCACCGACGAGACCGGCAGGCGGCTGTTCGTCTACTATGTGGAGAATGGCCGCGCCACCGACCTGGCGTCGATTCTGGGTCAGATCTTCGGCACCGAAGCGCCTCAACAGCCGGCCCAGGCCCGCCTCGCCCCGGGGCTGCGGCCGACCCGGATGCGCTCGACCAGAACCTCGGCGGTGACCGGGACCGGCATCCCGGCCACGCCCAGGACGGCGGCGTTGAGCCCACCGGCCACCGGCACACGGACCCCGCAGCGCCCATCCACGACGGCGGCGAGGGCGCCATCACGGGCGGCACAAGCGGTCTCATCGGAACAGAGCATCAAGCTGGGCGAAGGCCGCGAAATCCGCATCATCGCCAACGACGCCACCAACGCCCTCATCATCCTGGCGACGGCCGCCGACTACCGCATGATCGAGGCGGCGCTGAAGAAGCTCGACATCGTTCCGCTGCAGGTCCTGATCGAGGCCACCATCGCCGAGGTCACCCTGACGGACAAACTCAAATACGGCTTGCAATGGTTCTTCACGTCCGGCGACATCGAGGTTGGCCTGTTCGAAGGATCGACCAATGCCCTGACGCAAGCCTTCCCCGGCTTCTCGTTCCTGTTCAACACCACCGACATCAAGTCCGTGATCAACGCCCTGCAGACCGTGACCGACGTCAATGTCATCTCGTCGCCCCAGCTCATGGTCCTCGACAACCAGACCGCGACGCTGCAGATCGGTGACCAGGTGCCGTTCTCGACCCAATCGGCGGTGAATCTGGATAACGTCATCGAGACCGACACTTCCACCACCACCACCATCACCTCCTCCAACCAGCTGATCGACACCGGCATCATCCTCAGGGTGACGCCCAGGGTGAACAAGGGCGGCCTCGTCATCATGGAGATCGAGCAAGAGGTCAGCGACGCCATTAACGTCTCGTCAAGCGGCATCAGTCTGCCGACCATTCAGCAGCGCAAGATCACCAGCACCGTCGCCATCCAGAGCGGCGAGACCGTGGCGCTGGGCGGGTTGATCAAGGACAAGAAGGACCGCACCAAGTCCGGCCTGCCGTGGCTGTCGCAAATACCCGTGCTCGGCGCCCTGTTCGGAAAAACCGACAACACCGACACCCGCACCGAACTCCTGATCCTGATTACGCCTCGGGTGATCCGCAACCTGCATGAGGCCCGCGCCGTCACCGACGAACTGCGCAAGCGGCTGCGCGCCGTCATCCCCCTCGGCAAGGTTATCCAGTAGATTTCCCAAACGGCCTCGGCTGGCGCCGGCCCACGGATCTGGCCGCGGGTGATTGTCTTGGTGGTTATCGCTTAATGAATTGGCGGACCGGCCCAGTTCTTACACCGGGGGCCTCACGGCTTGTCCTCACGTCGAGGCGAGTTTCCCGCCAGCCCGTGCCTGCATTTGGGCGCGGTATTCGTCCGGATTGATCCGGCGTTTGAACTTTTCGGGCGTCCGGTCGGCACGGGATAAACGACTTTTCGTCCGCGAATAAATCATCATAAGGGCCAAGAGAAGCAACATGGCGAGAAGGACGAGACTGTCGTAACCGGAATCGTCCTCGGCCCCGGGGCCCGCGTTTGCAGCGCCCGGGTCGGTCATGAGAATGCCGGAACCTTTTCCTGATCCGTCGCCTTCATCGATGGGGCCCAGCCCCCTGAAACGACCATTGGAGGCCGCGCCGTCTCCACCAAGGGCCGCAAGCTGTGTGCCGGCGCCGCCGCGGCCAGCAGAACCGCCGCCGCTGCGACCACCCGCCGATCCGCCGCCGGCTGACTGGCCATCCGACAAACCGCTGAAGCCCGCTAGGCCGCCTCCGGAACCGGAGCTGCCGGAACCTCCACCGGAACCAGAGCCATCACCGGAACCGCTGCCGCCAGAACCAAGACCACCTGAGCCGCCGCCACCTGAACCTCCGGCACCGGAGCTGCCGGAACCGCCACCAGAACCGCCGGCCGATGGCGAAATGCTCGCAACCTGATCGCCGCTGGGACCGCCCGAACCACCTGTACCGCCACCCGAATCGCCACCGCCCGTGC
>JAZFWG010000116.1:0-5539 GCA_036448135.1 Alphaproteobacteria bacterium | reverse complement strand
GATGCGGTTACCCACCAGATAGCGGTGGCGTGAAAGACGCTCTTCCAGTTGATCCAGGGCATCGAACAGCTTGGTGAAGGCTTCTTCGTAGGCTTGCTGGGACTTGGCGAAGCC
Source organism: Alphaproteobacteria bacterium (assembly GCA_036448135.1). Taxonomy (GTDB): domain Bacteria; phylum Pseudomonadota; class Alphaproteobacteria; order SMXQ01; family SMXQ01; genus JAZFWG01. Next base: position 5,425 of record JAZFWG010000116.1, on the reverse strand, counting down.
GCAGCGGTATGTGCCGTTGTTGAAGCTGCCATAAACCAGATCGTTGACCTCGTCGATGTCTGCGCGCAACTCCTCGGGGTAATAATCGTAAGTGTCATCGGTGAAGGCGCCGAAAGCCGAATTGAACATGCGGATGATTTCCGAGGATTCGTTGTTGACCACGGCGCGGGTCTTACGGTCCCACAGCGTCGGCACCGTGACCTTGCCGGTATAATCGGGCTTGTTGGCGGTATAGAGCTGGTGCAGCCGGAAGGCGCCGTCGATCATATCAAAACCGTCGCCGTCTTCACCGGGCCCGCGGCTATAGGACCAGCCCGCGGTCTTGGGCCTGTCGGCGATGGAAACCCCGACCACGTCCTCGAGCTTCTTGAGCTTACGGAGAATCAGCGCCCGGTGGGCCCAAGGACAGGACGGGCTGGCGAACAGATGATAGCGCCCGGCTTCCGCCTCAAATCCCGATGCGCCGTCGGCGCTGACCCAATCCCGGAAGGCCGAATCGGGGCGAATGAAGGCGCCATTCTCATCGAGGGCTTGCCGCGCCTCGCCATCCCACACGCCCTTGATCATCATGCCCATGGTGCAATCTCCTCCTCCCACCCATTGCCGGCGGGTTTTATGATCATAGCTCTTCATTTTGGCGGATTTACCGCGCCGATCAATCGCTAATGCGCGCCCGTCTTCTCGCCATCCTTCTCTCACCATCCAGAAAAACTCTGATATGAATTCTAGGCGGTTGATCGCCGCCGTCACTAGGGCTAGACAAGCACGGCATTCCGCCGTGGATTTGAACAATAAGAGGAAACGTGATGGGTGAATATGCGGTGGGACAGCCGGTTCCCAGGTCCGAAGACCCGCGCCTGATCAAAGGTGGCGGGCGCTTTGTCGATGATGTGGTGCTGGCGGGCATGGTCTTTGGCCATGTGCTGCGTTCGCCCCATGCCAACGCCAAGATCCGCGCCATCGACACCGCCCAGGCCCTGGCCGCGCCCGGGGTGTTGGCGGTTCTCACACATGACGACTGGAAGGCCTCGGGCTTCGGGGATTTGCCGAACGCCAAGGGCCGCAAGCGCCGCGACGGCTCCGACATGTATGTGACACCGATCCCGGCGCTGGTCGCTAACCGGGTGCGCCGAGTCGGCGATTATGTCGCCTTCGTCGTCGCCGAGACCCTCAACCAGGCCATCGACGCCGCCGAACTGGTCACGGTCGATTACGAGGTTCTGCCCGCCGTCACCGGGACCATGGACGCCGCCAAGCCCGGCGCCGCCCTGGTGTGGGATGATTGCCCCGACAACATCTGCTTCGTCCAGCAGATCGGCGACAAAGAGGCGACCGACGAGGCCTTCGCCAAGGCGGACCATGTGGTCGGCCACACCTTCGTCATCAACCGGGTCACCGCCAGCACCATCGAGCCGCGGGGCTGCGTCGGCGATTACGACCGCGCCGATGACCATTACACCCTTTACACCACCCTGCAGGGCGCGCTGCCTTACCGTTCCAACCTGGCGACCCGGATCCTCAAGGTGCCGGAAAGCAAGGTGCGGGTGGTCGCCGGCGATGTCGGCGGCAGCTTCGGCATGAAGTCGCAGCTTTACGCCGAGGGACCGCTGGTGCTTCTGGCGTCGAAAACCGTGGGCCGGCCGGTCAAGTGGACCAGCAACCGCACCGAGGCGTTCTTGAGCGATGCCCATGGCCGCGACCAGGTGGCCGATGTCGAACTCGCCCTTGATAAGGAGGGTACGTTCCTTGGCCTGCGCGCCAAGATCACCGCCAATCTCGGCGCCTACGCCACCTCCAGCACCCCCAACCCGGCGGTCGGCAATATCGGCGGCATAGCCGGCGTCTACACCACGCCCTCCATCCATGTGGACGTCACCGGCGTGTTCACCAACACCAATTTCACCTGCCCCTATCGCGGCGCCGGCCGTCCCGAGGCCGCCTTCATGATCGAGCGCATCGTCGATCTCGCCGCGGATGAACTGGGCATCGACCCGGCGGAGCTGAGGCGGCGCAACATCATCCCGCCCGACGCCATGCCGTTCAAGACCGGCCTCGTGTTCAAGTTCGATTGCGGTGAGTTCGAAAAGAACATGGACATGGCGCTGGCGATGGCAAACTACGGCAATTTCAAAAGCCGCCGCGATGAGGCCGCCAAGCGCGGCAAGCTGCGCGGTATCGGCTTTTCCAACACCATCGAGAAGGCCGCCTCGCCCGGTGTCGAGGGCGCCGAGGTGCGCTTCGACCGCTCGGGCACGGCGACCATCCTGGCGGGTTCGATCAATTGCGGCCAAAGCCATGAGACCATCTACAAGCAGATCGTCTGCGGCCGGCTCGGTCTCGACCCCGACGAGGTGAAATATATCTGGGGCGACACCGACAAGGTGTCGTTCGGCCACGGCACCGGCGGCTCGCGCTCGGCGACAATGGGCGGTTCCGCGGTCTTTCTCGCGACCGAGAAGATCGTCACCAAGGCCAAGCGCATCGCCGCGCATTTGATGGAAGTGCCGGCGGACGACGTGGCGATCGAGGACGGCGTGTTCGCCGCAAAGGGTTCGAACCGGACCATGACCATCAAGGACATCGCCAAGGAGGCGGTCAAGCCGGCGTCCCTGCCCGACGGCATGGAGCCCGGCCTGATCTCGACCGCGGTTCACGTCTCCAAGGCCAACAACTTCCCCAATGGCTGCCATGTCTGCGAGCTCGAGATCGACCAGGACACCGGCGTGGTCGAGATCGTCGACTACAATGTGGTCATCGACGCCGGCAGGGTGCTCAACCCCAACACGCTGGCGGGGCAGATCCAGGGCGGCGTTGCCCAAGGCGCCGGCCAGATCTTGCTTGAGGACATCCGTTTCGATGAAAATTCGGGCCAGCTCATCAGCGGCTCGTTCCTGGATTACGCCATGCCCCGGGCCGACGATCTGAGCGCGATCCAAGTCCAGAGCAACCCGGTGCCGCCAAGCACCAACCCGTTGGGCGTCAAGGGCGTCGGCGAGGCCGGCAATGTCAGCGCCCTGCCGGCGGTGGCCAACGCCGTGGTCGACGCCCTGTCACCGCTCGGCATCCGCCATATCGGGATGCCGGCGACGCCGGAGCGCATCTGGCGCGCCATGGCGAAGGCCCAGAACAAGACCCAGAACAAGACCAAGACCACCGCTTAGCTCACAACACCGTAGATAGAACAGATCGAGGGGAGACCATGGGTGAATTCGCACTGGGCCAACCGGTTCCGCGCTCGGAAGACCCGCGCCTGATCAAGGGCGGCGGACGCTTTGTCGACGACATGGCAATGCCGGGGATGGTCCATGGCCATGTGCTGCGCTCGCCCCATGCCCACGCCAAGATCCTCTCCATCGACACCACGGCCGCCAAGGCGGCGCCGGGGGTGCTGGCGGTGCTCACCGGCGAAGACTGGCAGGCCTCGGGCTTCGGCGATCTGCCCACCGCTCACGGGCGCAAGCGCCGCGATGGTTCGGACATGTATGTGCCGCCCTATCCGGCCCTTGTCGCGGACCGGGTGCGCCGGGTCGGCGATTACGTCGCCTTCGTGGTGGCCGAGACCATCAACCAGGCCATGGACGCCGCCGAGCTGATCGAAGTGGATTACCAGGCCATGGCGTCCATAACTTCGACCGCCGATGCCACGGCGCCGTCAGCACCCCTGGTGTGGGACGATTGCGCCGACAACATCTGCTTCGTCCATCTCGGCGGCGACAAGGCCAAGACCGACGAGGCCCTGGCCAAGGCGGACCATGTGGTGAGCAAACGGTTGGTCATCAACCGGGTCTCCGCCAACTCCCTGGAGCCCCGGGGCTGCATCGGCATCTATGACCGCGGCGACGATCACTACACCATCTACACCACCCTCCAAGGCGTCCACCCCTACCGTTCCTCGTTGGCGAGCCAGGTCCTCAAGGTGCCGGAAAGCAGGGTGCGGGTGGTTGCCGGCGACATCGGCGGCAGCTTCGGCATGAAGTCGGCGATCTACAATGAGGTGGCGCTGGTGCTTTTGGCGTCGAAACTCATCAACCGGCCGGTGAAGTGGATCAGCGGGCGCATGGAGGCATTCTTGAGCGATGGCCACGGCCGCGACAATGTCACCGACGGCCAGCTTGCCTTCGACAACGACGGCAAGTTCCTCGCCCTCAAGGTCAAGACCATCGCCAATGTCGGCGCCTACCTTCAGGCCGGCGCCGAAAGCTCGCCGGTGGTCAATCTCGGCACCTTGGCCGGCGTCTACACCACCCCCTCCATCCATGTGGACGTCACCGCGGTGTTCACCAACACCAACCCGATGCGGCCCTACCGCGGCAATGGCCGCCCCGAGGCCGCCTATGTCATCGAACGCCTGGTCGATCTCGCCGCCGATGAGTTGGGGCTGGACCCGGCGGAGATCCGCCGCCGCAACACCATCCCGGCAAGCGCGCTTCCCTACAAATCCGCCCTTACCTTCACCTATGACTGCGGCGAGTTCGAGAAGAACATGGACATGGCGCTAGCGATGGCGGACTACGCCAATTTCGAGGGCCGCCGCGATGAGGCCGCCAAGCGCGGCCGGCTGCGCGGCATCGGCGTCTCCAACACCATCGAGAAGGCCGCCTCGCCCGGCCTTGAGGGCGCCGAGGTGCGCTTCGACCGCTCGGGCACGGCGACCATCCTTTCCGGCGCGGTGACCCAGGGCCAGGGCCACGAGACCGTGTTCAAACAACTGGTGTGCGACCGGCTCGGCCTCGACCCCAGCGAGGTCAATTATGTCGCCGGTGACACCGACAAGGTCGCGTTCGGACAAGGCACCGGCGGCTCGCGCAGCGCCACCATCGGCGGCTCGGCGCTGCATTTGGCGACCGAGAAGATCGTCACCAAGGCCACCCGGATCGCCGCGCATCTCATGGAAGTCGCCGCCGATGACGTGGAATTCATCGAAGGCGTGTTCTCGGCGCCGGGCACCAACCAGACCATGACCATGAAAGAGGTCGCCAAGCAGGCGATCAAGCCGGCGTCACTGCCCGACGGCATGGAGCCCGGCCTGATCGAGCGCGCGGTCTACAGTACAGACGTGTTCAACTTCCCCAATGGCTGCCTCATCTGCGAGCTTGAAATCGACCCGGACACCGGCGTGGTCGAGATGATCAATTACAACGTGGTCGACGATGTCGGCAATGTGATGAATCCGATGTTGCTCAAGGGCCAGATCCATGGCGGCATCGCCCAGGGCGTCGGCCAGATCCTGATGGAAGATATCGGCTATGACGACCAAGGCCAGCTATTGACCGGCTCCTTCATGGATTACGCCATGCCCCGGGCCGACGATTTCAGCCCCATCGAGGTCAAGTCCAACCCGGTGCCGACCGCGACCAACCCCTTGGGCGTCAAGGGCGCCGGCGAGGCCGGCAATGTCGGCGCCATGCCGGCGGTGGCCAACGCC
>JAZFWG010000115.1:0-4873 GCA_036448135.1 Alphaproteobacteria bacterium | reverse complement strand
GGTTTTGACCTCTGAATCCTGCGCTCTCGACATCATGGGCGCCGAATTCGTCCGCGATGTGAAGCCCGGCGAAATGGTCGTCATCAGCGACAGCGGGATCGACAGCCTGCGGCCCTTCGCCCCCGCGGCGAAACGCTTCTGCATCTTCGAGTATGTCTATTTCGCGCGCCCCGACAGTTATGTGGAAGGCCGGAGCATCTATGAGGCGCGCAAGCGCATCGGCGCGGAGCTGGCGCGGGAGTCCGGGATCGAGGCCGACCTGGTCGTGCCGGTGCCGGATTCCGGCGTGCCGGCGGCCATCGGCTACGCCGCCGAGGCCGCTCTGCCGTTCGAACTCGGCATCATCCGCAACCATTATGTGGGCCGCACCTTCATCGAGCCGACCGATCGGATCCGCCATCTCGGGGTCAAGCTCAAACACAACGCCAACCGCGCCCATATCGAGGGCAAGCGTGTCATCTTGGTGGATGACAGCATCGTGCGCGGCACCACCTCGACCAAGATCGTCGAGATGGTGCGAAACGCCGGCGCCACCGAGATCCATATGCGCATCGCCAGCCCGCCGACCACCCATTCCTGCTTCTACGGCGTCGATACCCCCCACCGCGACGAGTTGCTGGCGGCGAACAACAGCGTCGAGGACATGGCCCGCCTGATCGGCGTCGATAGCCTCGCCTACATCTCCATGGACGGGCTTTACCGCGCCATGGGAGAGACAAGCCGCAACCAGGACGCGCCGCAATATTGCGATGCCTGCTTCAGCGGCGATTACCCCATCGCGCTGACCGACCATGACGGCGGTGATACCAGCGTACAGCTGTCCCTGTTGGTGGATCTGGGCAAGGGTTGATGAATGGCGGATCGGGGCGGCTTGCCGGCCGCATCGCGCTGATCACCGGCGCATCCCGCGGCATCGGCGCCGCCGTCGCCAAGCGATACGCTGCCGAGGGCGCCCACGTCATCCTAGCGGCGCGTACCCTAGGCGGTCTCGAAGAGATCGACGACGCCATCACCGCCGAGGGTGGCCATGCGGTTCTGGTCCCCACCGACCTCGCCGATTATGCCGGGATCGATGAGATGGGGGCCGCGGTGGCGGAGCGGTTCGGGCGTCTCGATATCTTGGTCGGCAATGCCGGCATCCTCGGCACCTTGAGCCCGATGGGCCATATCGACCCCGAGACCTGGGACCGGGTCATGGCCGTCAACCTGACGGTCAACTGGCGCCTGATTAGGTCGTTCGATCCATTGTTGCGCGCATCCGACGCCGGCCGCGCCATCTTCGTGACCTCCGGCGCATCCGATGGCGGCCATCCCTATTGGGGCGCCTATGCGGCCAGCAAGGCCGCCCTCGAGGTCATGGCCCGGACCTGGGCCGGGGAACTGGCCGAGACCGCGGTCAAGGTCAATCTGGTCAACCCCGGCGCGACGCGCACGGCCATGCGCGCCGAGGCCTTTCCCGGCGAGGACCCCCTGACCATCAGGCCCCCGGATGCGGTCACCGATATCTTCGTGGAACTGGCCGAGGCCTCAAATGAGCGCCACGGCGAGGTGGTGAACGTAAGTTAAGTTCTAACCCGGCTATTTTTTCGGGGCGTAGGGATTGGCCCCCTTGCGCAGATGGAGCCGAACAGGAACCCCCGGCAGCCCGAAGGCCTCGCGCAGGCCGTTGGTCAGGTAACGCACGTAATTCGCCGGCAGGGCCGTGGGCCGGGCCGCGAACAGCACGAAGGTCGGCGGCCTGGCCTTGACCTGGGTCATATAGCGAAGCCGGAGTTGGCGGCCGGTCACAAGGGGCGGCGGATGCTGTTCGACCATGGCCTTGAGCCAAAGGTTGAGCTCGGACGTCGCCACCCGCCGGTTCCACACCTCATAGGCGCCGAACACGCCATCCATCAACTTGTCGAGATTGTGGCCGGTCAAGGCCGAGATGCAGAAATAGGGCACGCCGCGCACCTGGGGCAGTGACTTGGCGAGGCGGTCGCGTAGCGTCTCCATCGCCGCGCTCCTATCTTCGACCAGGTCCCACTTGTTGAGGGCGACGACCAGGGCGCGGCCTTCATCCACCACCAGCTTGGCGATGGTGAGGTCCTGGCGCTCCAGGATCTGGGTAGCGTCCATCACCAGCACCACGCATTGGGCCAGCCGGATGGCGCGGAGCGTCTCGCCGGTGGAAAGTTTCTCCAGCTTGGCGGTCACCCGGGTGCGGCGGCGCAGGCCCGCGGTGTCGATCAGGCGAAGCGGCCGCCCACGGTGGCTCCAGGCCACGGCGATGGATTCGCGTGTCATGCCGGGCTCGGGCCCGGTCACCATCCTTTGCTCGCCCACCAGGCGATTGACCAGGGTCGACTTGCCGACATTGGGGCGGCCGACGATGGCGAGGCCGACCGGCTGCGTTGCTTGCGCCTCCGCCTCCTCCGCCGCCCCGGCGCCTTCGGCCTCGTCGAGTCCCCGCAGGTTCACATGGGGGGCCAAGGCCTGATAGAGCTCCGCCATGCCGTCGCCATGAAGCGCCGAGACGGCGACCGGCTCGCCGAGACCGAGGCCGAACGCCTCGAGGATTCCGGCGGTTGCGGCCTCGCCCTCGCATTTGTTGACCACCACCACCATCGGCACGACGGCCTTGCGCAGCCATTGGGCAAAATGTTCGTCCAGCGGCGTAACGCCGGCCCGGCCATCGACGACGAAAAGCACCAGGTCCGAATCCTCGACGGCGCGCAGCGCTTGGTCGCGCAGGCGCGCCTCCAGGGTTGCCTCCGCGGCCTCCTCCAGCCCCGGAGTGTCGATAACACGGAATTCAAGATCGGCGAGCCGGGCGTCGCCTTCACGCCGGTCGCGGGTTACCCCGGGGGTTTTCTCGACCAAGGCAAGGCGCTTGCCGACAAGCCGGTTGAAAAGGGCGGACTTGCCCACATTCGGGCGTCCGACGATGGCGACGGTGATGGCCATGGCACGTCAACGCAGCGCAATGAGATCGGCGTCGTCGGTGAGAAAATAAAGCGTACGGTTGGCGATGACCGGGGGCACGAACATGCCGTCGGGCATCTTGATCCGGCCCAGCAGGTTGCCGCTATAGGGCGACACCGCCAACACCTTGCCGTGGGAGCCGGCGAGCACCAGCCTGTCCCCCACCAGAACCGGCCCGGCCCAGGAGATCAGGCCGGTCTTGCTGCGCGCATTCTTATAAAGCGGCAACGACCGCACCCAGCGCACCCGGCCGTCACTCCGCGACAGGCACAACAGATCGCCATCGACCGTGACCAGATAGACGAAATCGCCCGCCACCCAAGGCGATTGACGGCCGGAAAGGCGCTGTTGCCATACCCGGCTTCCGGTCCGAAGATTGATCGCCACCATGCGGCCTGAGTTGCTGATGGCGAACACCCGGCCGCGGTCGATCACCGGCGCGCCCCTGATATCGGCGATGGTTAGCACGGCGCTGGTGCGCTGCGGCAAGGCCAGGTAATCCATCCATAACCGGTTCCCGTCCGTCAAGCGCAGGGCAAACAATTCTCCCGAGGAATAGGGGACGACAACGATGCCCTGGGACACGGCGGGAGCGGCGGCGCCGAGAAAACCCGCCACTTCCGGCGACCCGTTGTGGGACCACAACAGCCTGCCGTCATCGGCGGCAAGGGCGTGGGTCTTGTTGTCGATGGTGACGACGAAAATGCGGCCCGAATTCGCGGTGGGCGGCGCCCGCATGGGCCCGGAGACATCGCGCCGCCAGATCTCCTTGCCGCTCACGCCATCGAGGGCGATGACCTGGGCAAACCCGGTGGTGACATAAAGACGCCCGTTGTAGAAGGCCAGACCGCCGCCAAGGGTCCCTTCGGTTTCGCTCTTGGGGCGCAGGTCACGGCGCCAGAATCTCTTGCCGGTCTCGGCGGAATAGGCGCCGACACGGGCGCTGGCATCCATGGCATAGACCCGGTCATTGGCGACCACCGGTCGGGTCACGAGCCGGCGTTCGCTGTTGGAGCCGCGGCCGATATTTGTGCGCCACAGCCGCGACGGCGCATTGCCGAGTTCGAGATGATGCATGGCGTGGTTGGGATAACCGCCGGACTGGGGCCATTCGCGATTGACCACGGGCTTGGGCAGGCGAATCGCGAGATCGGCGATGGACGCATCCGGTTGCAGCGACCGCTCGTACTTCATCACCGAAATGCGTTCGCCGGTAAGACGCGGAGCGGCGGAGCGGTCGAACCAGCCGCACCCGCCGAGGGCCGTGGTCAGCGCGACAATCAGACATGTTCGGATCATGACAATACGGTCTATCGCTATCGGCCGGGGCTTTCCATGACCGCAAGCATCTCCGCCGCCCGTGCCCGCATCCCCTGGGGCGCCTTGGCATTGTCGGCCAGGCTTTGATAGATCTCTTTGGCCCGTGCCTGGTCGCCCTGGCGTTGGGCCAGCAAGGCGGTGACCTCCAGGGCCGAATAGCGCCAGGGATTGCCGGCCTCCGTCAAGGGCTGAAGCCGCGCCGTGAGTTCTAAGGCATCGGCATTGTCGGCGGTGATCAGCGCCAACAGGATCACCGCAAGATCGCGGAACAACTCATCGGCGCTGGTGTCATCGGCCAATTGCCGGTAGAGCGCCTCGGCGCCGGCGCCGTCCCCGCCCTTGGCCAACAGGGCGGCGCGCTGCAACAGGGCGAGCTCGGCATAGCCCGAGCCCGCCTCGCCCGCGAGCTTGCCGAATTCGGCCCGTGCCTCGGCCTCTTTGCCCTTGCCCAGCAACGCCAGGGCCTGGGCATAGCTTTGGCCATATTGGTATTGCTGGCCACGCTGATAGTTGCGCCAGCCCTGATAGCCGGCGACACCGATCACCACCACCAACACCAGCGCTGTGGCCCAAACGCCGTATTTGCGCC
>JAZFWG010000114.1:0-4395 GCA_036448135.1 Alphaproteobacteria bacterium | reverse complement strand
GTCAACAAATCCGCCGAGACCATATTGCTGCGCCACCGCGCCACCGTGATCGAGTATCTAACCCCGCTCAAGGATGGCACCGCGCCGCTTTCCCGTAGCCTCGCCGCCGATACCCCGGGCTTGGCATCCGCCGGCGCCGTCGCCCAACCCGGCGGGTTCGTCCAGGGCCGTGACTACCGCGAGGCCGAGGTCTTGATGACGAGCCGCCCGCTTGCCAGCGTCGACTGGGTCCTCGCCACCAAGATCGACGGCGCCGAGGCCATGGCCGAATCCGACACAAGGCTAACCCGGCTGATGATCGCCCTTCTTCTCGTCATCGCCCTGGTCGCGGCCGTGATCATCGCGGTGTGGCGCCACGGCACCTCGCGGCGCGCGGCGGCTTCGGCGGCGCGCTATGCCGAGCTCGCCGGGCGTTTCGAGGGCCAGAGCCAGTTCCTGCGTCTGGTCACCGACAGCCAGCCCAACGCTATCTTCATCGCCGACGAAGACGGCAGGTACCATTTTGCCAACCGCGAGGCGGCGCGTCCCACCGGCATCGAAGCCGACGACATGCTGGGCAAGACCCTGGCCAGCGTCATCGGCCCCGATGCCGCCAAGCACCATCTCGACCTCAACCGCGAAGCCCTGGAGACCGGCAACACGGTTTCCGCCGTCCACACCACCAGCGGGCTTGGTGATGCCCGCATTCTCCATTCCGAGCACATCCCCATCGGCAACAATGGTGGCGGGGTTTCCGGTGTCCTGGTGGTCGAGAGCGACATTACCGAGATCGAAAGCGAACGCGCGCGGCGTGAACGCACCCTCGGGCAATTGGTCAAGACCCTGGTCGCCGTGGTCGACCGCCGCGATCCCTTTGCCGCCCACCATTCCAACAATGTCGCCGCGGTGGCCGGCGCCGTGGCGAGAGAGATGAATCTGGACGAGGTCACAGAGCGCACCGCCGAGATCGCCGGCAATCTGATGAATCTGGGCAAGATCCTGGTGCCGTCCGAGATCCTGACCAAGACCGAACGCCTCAGCGATGACGAGATCCAACAGGTCCGCAACGGCATCCTCACCAGCGCCGATCTTCTCGACGGCATGGAATTCGACGGCCCCGTGGTCGAGACCCTGCGTCAGCTGCAGGAACATTGGGACGGCAACGGCAAGCCCAACGGGCTCAAGGGCGCCGACATCCTGGTGAGCGCGCGCATCGTCGCCGTCGCCAATGCCTTCGTCGCCATGGTGTCGCCCCGGGCCTACCGCGCCGGCGTCGCCTTCGACGAGGCCACCGAGATTCTGCTGTCCCAGGTCGGAACCGTATTCGAACGCGCCGTGGTGGTGGCCCTGATCAACTATCTCGACAACCGCAAGGGCCGCGAGGAATGGGCCGATTTCGCCGTCGAACCGCCCGCCGCCACCTGATTCCCTCACTTTAACGGCGAATCCACCCCCCGGTTCTTGACCTACCGTGGCAATGGCCGGCCAAAACCGCCATATTGGGGGCATGGCACCACCCGTGACCCCCAGTCCCAGCGCCCCGACGCCCCGGGTTCCACAGGCAAGCCGGATCTATGTCATCGGCGACATCCACGGCCGCGCCGATCTGTTGGACCGTCTCCATGATCTCATCACTACCGATGCCCGGGCCCACCCGGCAGCGCGCAAACGCGTGGTCTATCTCGGCGATTACCTCGACCGCGGCTATCAATCCCGCGAGGTGGTCGAGTGCCTGTTGGCCCGCCCACTCGAGGGCCTCAAAGCGGTCCATCTCAGGGGCAACCATGAAAAGATGATGCTGGATTTCCTCGAGGATTCCACGATCGGCCTCAACTGGCTGATGATCGGCGGCGATGCCACGCTCTATAGCTATGGCGTGGGGAAGGCGCCGCGCGCAGGACGCCGGGACGATTTGGACACGGTGCAAAGGGCATTCCGCGACGCCCTGCCTCAAAGCCATCTGGACTTCTTCCGGGGGCTCGAGACCTATCATGTGGAGGGGGATTATCTGTTCGTCCATGCCGGGGTCCGCCCCGGGGTGGCGCTCGCCAAGCAAGAGGTGAGGGATCTGTTGTGGATCCGGGAAGAGTTCCTCAATTCCACCGCCGATCACGGCAAGATGGTGGTCCATGGCCACTCTATCGTGGTGGAGCCCGAGACCCGGGCCAACCGCATCGCCATCGACACCGGGGCCTTCGCCACCGGACGGTTGACGTGCCTGGTCCTGGACGGCGACACCCGGGCCTTCCTTGGTACCTGATTGGGGGCACCCGATTGCCCACACCAGGCTTGCCTTCGATTTTCCGCCGCCAAATGCTAGGGTGTATTGTCACAAACGGTTGCTATAACAAAACGATGCCATGAACCAAGCCCTGACACCGGCCTCATCGCCCTCGGCGCTGGCCACCGAGATCAAAGCCCTGGCCGGGGCACGGGTGTTGTGCATCGGCGATGTCATGCTCGACCGCTTCGCCTATGGCGAAGTGGCCCGCATCTCCCCCGAGGCGCCGATCCCGGTGTTCCGCCACCAAAACGAGGCCAGCATGCTCGGCGGCGCCGGCAATGTGCTCCGCAACCTGACGGCGCTGGGCGCCGGCGCGGACTTCATCGGCGTCATCGGCGACGACGGCGCCGGCGGCGAGATCCAGGCCCTGGTCGCGGCCGAGCCCGGGGTCGCAGGCCACCTTGTGGTCGATGCCGGGCGCGAGACCACCATCAAGACCCGCTATATCGCCGGCGCCCAGCAATTGTTGCGCGCCGACCGGGAAAGCGCCTGGGACATCGGCGCCACCCTCGCCGAAGACGTGCTCAAAGCGGCGGCCAAAGCCATAGCAGGCGCCCAGGCGGTGGTGCTATCGGATTATGGCAAGGGGGTGCTGACCCAAGGCGTCACCGCCAAGATCATCGAGCTGGCGGCCAAGGCGGGCAAGCCGGTGATCGTCGACCCCAAGGGCAATGATTTCACCCGCTACCGGGGCGCCTATCTGCTCACCCCCAATGTCAAGGAACTCAGCGAAGCCGCCGGCCATGACATCTATGACGAGGACGGCATTGTCGCCACCGCCCAAAACGTGCGCCAAAGCGCGGGCGTCGATGGCATCCTGGTGACCCGCGGGCGCGACGGCATGACCCTTGTGATCGATGGCGGCCACTGCCACTTGTCCGCCCGGGCGCGCGAAGTGTTCGATGTGTCGGGCGCCGGCGACACCGTGGTTGCCACTGTCGCGGCGGCGCTCGGCGCCGGCATGGCGGTGAGGGACGCGGCCTATCTCGCCAATGCCGCCGCCGGCATCGCCGTCGGCAAGATCGGCACCGCCGTGGTCCACAATGACGAACTGTCCGCGGCGCTAGATGCCGAAGCCCGCGCCGCCGGCGAGGACAAGCTCTTGAGCCTCGAGGCGGCGCTCGATCTGGTCCGGCTGTGGCGCGCCCAGGGCTTCAAGGTCGGCTTCACCAACGGCTGCTTCGATCTCCTCCATCCCGGCCATGTCTATCTGCTCGACCAGGCGCGGGCCGCCTGCGACCGGCTGGTGGTGGCGATCAATTCCGATAGCTCGGTCGCGCGCCTCAAGGGCGAGGGCCGCCCGGTGCAGCCGCTCATCGCCCGGGCCCAGGTGCTGGGCGCACTTGCCAGCGTCGACGCGGTGGTGGTGTTCTCCGACCAAACCCCGGTGAAACTGATCGAGGCCATGCGCCCCGACGTGCTGGTCAAGGGCGCGGATTATGCCAAGGACGAGGTCATCGGCGGCGATCTGGTCGAGGGTTGGGGCGGCAAAGTGGTGTTGGCCGAACTGCTGGACGGCCACAGCACCACCGGGACCATCGCGCGGCTTGTGAAATAGGGCGAATTGGCCCACCCCCCATGGCAGATCAACAGGGTGCGGAGCACGCGTCCCGGGTCTTCAGCGTCCTCATGGCGGGCTTCGTCGTCGTCCTGGTGCTGACCAACATCATCGGCGTCAAGCTGTTCCTCGCCTTCCCCGAGACCTTGCCCCGCGGCCTGTTCGGCGAGGCCATCACGCTCACCACCGGGCTCATCACCTACCCGGTGACCTTCCTTTTGACCGACATCGTCTGCGAGGTCTGGGGCCGCGCCAAGGCCAACCTCATGGTCATCACCGGATTTTTCATGAGCCTCGCCTCCTTGGTGTTGATCCAGATCTCGCTCGCCCTGCCGGGCGCCCCGGCGTGGCCGGCGTCCAACCCCTATTTCGCCACCGTCGCCGATATGCAGCGCGCCTTCGAATCCGTCTTTACCCTGCCCGGCATCCTCATCTTCGCCTCGATGACGGCGTATCTGGTGGCGCAATTGATGGATGTGCGGCTGTTCCATTTCTGGAAGCGGGTGACCGCGGGCCGGCATTTGTGGCTGCGCAACAACGCATCGACCATGACCTCGCAACTGTTCGACACCGT
>JAZFWG010000113.1:0-6693 GCA_036448135.1 Alphaproteobacteria bacterium | reverse complement strand
GGTTGTTGTTTTTCATCGTCATTCCTCGTTGGCCCGCTGGTCGCAAAGCGATTGTGTCACCGCCATGGGAGCTTCGTCAACAGAATGCGTTGATGTTGGAAAGTTTTGACGCGATGGCGTCCGCCGTCTGAGTTTAAAAAATTCCCGCGGCGACGGCGAAGCGGAAACTGATCATGGTGCCCAGGATCAGGGTGACAAAACCCGCCACCGCCGTCAGCCCGTTGAAGGCCCAGGTCAAACGCCGCGCCGTCAGCATCAGGGGAAACACCACGATCACCGACAAAGCCGCCATGCCGAGGATCGAGCCAAAGCCGAACACCAAAATGTAGCCGACGCCGAGCCAAACCGAATCGATCGAGTTTAACGTCAACAGCACCAGCGCCGCCGATCCCGCCATGCCGTGTACCAGCCCGACCACAATCGCCCGCGCCTGCATGCCCTTGGGATGGTCATGTTCATGGCTCGCGGCTTTGGCGCGGTTCACGCCGGCATGGGAATGGGCATGGAAATGGGTGCGGCGGCCGTGGTCGTGAAGATGGAAATGGGCTCGGGCCCGGATCATGCGGCGAAGGACATCGGCGCCGAGAAGGATGAGCATGATGCCGACGGCGAATTCGAGCCATTGGGCCACCGATGCCGGGATCACGGCATCGAAGCTGAGCACCGTGGCGCCGACCAGGAACAGGGTCGCGGTGTGGCCGATGCCCCAGGCCACGCCCAGGCGCACGCCGGAGCCGATGGTGCGGCTGCGGGTCGCCAATGACGCCACCGCGGCGACATGGTCGGCCTCGAGGGCATGTTTCATGCCGATTAACAGGCCAAGCAAAAGGACGGAGATCACGCTAAAACTCCGGTATCCATGGCTAATCCTGGGGAACATCGAACTGTTCCGGCCCGTCTCGGAGGCGGGCCCGGGCACATCATAGGGAGGCTGGCTGGCCAGTCAACCGGCGCCGCCATGGCGGCGTGGACATGGTTAAAGCCGGATATGGTAATTTCTTACCACCGGTTCCCAATTGGGTGCAGAATATGGTGGTTTTTTTGATTGAGCGTTCTGGCAAGCCTATCGTCGAAGGAGAAGGAGAAAACCGGTGCCACGGACCATAGCTCTGGTTGACGACGACCAAAACATCCTCACCTCGGTGTCCATGGCGCTCGAGGCCGAAGGCTTCGAGGTGCGCGCCTATTCGGGCTGCGCCGAGGCCCTGGATGCGCTGAGCGCAAAGCCGGTCGATCTTGCCATCCTTGATATCAAGATGCCGCGCATGGACGGTATGGAGATGTTGAACCGCCTGCGCCGTCATTCACAGGTGCCGGTGATCTTCCTCACTTCGAAGGATGAAGAGATCGACGAGGTGCTGGGGTTCCGCATGGGCGCGGACGATTACATCAAAAAGCCGTTTTCCCAGCGTTTGTTGGTGGAACGCATCCGCGCTTTGTTGCGCCGCAGCGAGCTCGGCAACGCCACGGTGGAGACCTCCGCCGGCGACAATGAGAACGTCGTGATCCGCGGTGAGCTGGTGCTGGATCTGTCACGGCATCTGTGTACTTGGAAGGGCAAGATCGTGGCGCTGACCGTCACCGAGTTTCTCATCCTGAAATCGTTGGCGTCGCGTCCCGGCCATGTCAAAAGCCGCGACCAGTTGATGGACGCCGCCTATGGCGAGCATATCTATGTGGACGACCGCACCATCGACAGCCACATCAAACGGTTGCGGAGGAAATTTCGCTCGGCGGATTCCGAATTTTCGCAGATCGAAACCCTCTACGGTCTCGGATACCGCTACAGCGAGATATAATGCGCCCCTTGATGGTCCATGGTCCCCGGTTCCGGTCACTGATCTGGCGCATCCTCGCCCCCAATGTTCTGGCCCTGGTCATATTGCTGGGCGGTCTTCTCTATCTTGGCCAGTATAAGCGCGGCCTGGTCGAGTCCGAGCTCGACTCCTTGCAGGTCCAAGGTGAAATCATCGCCGCGGCGTTGGGCGAGGCCGCCGTGACTTCGAGCCCGCTGGAAGGCCAGGATTTCCTCTCGGGTCTGGCGCGGCCCATGGTGCGCCGGCTGGCGCGGCCGGCCAATCTGCGGGCGCGGCTGTTCGCGGCCAATGGCGAGCTTATCGCCGACAGCCGGGCCCTGAGCGGGCCCGGTGGCCAGGTCCGTATCGAGGAACTGCCGCCGCCCCAGGACAAGGGCGGCATTGGCGGCATCGTCATCGATAGTTTCGCCTGGGTTCTCGGCCTTCTGCCCGAAAGCGGCGGATATCCGCCCTACCGCGAGACCGCCGTGCAACAGGCCCTTGATTATGGCGAAGCGGCCAAGGCACTCAATGGCGAAATCGGCAAGGCCGTGCGCAGCGTCCCGGGCGGGCATCTCGTGCTCTCGGTCGCGGTGCCGGTCCAACGCTACAAACACGTGCTCGGCGTGCTGATGCTGTCGGCGGGCAGTGCCGGGATCGAAGCCAGCCTGCGCGAGGTGCGCCTCAATATCCTCAATGTCTTCGCCATCGTCCTGGTGATCACGGTTTCGCTGACCATCTTTCTGGCCCGCACCATCATCCGCCCGGTGCAGCGCTTGGCCGCGGCGGCCAAGGGGGTGCGCCCGGGCCAGGGCCGCAAGGTGATGATCCCCGATTTCGCCAAGCGCCGCGACGAGATCGGTGATCTGTCGGTGGCGCTCAGGGATATGACCGATGCCTTGTGGCAACGCATCGACGCCATCGAAAGTTTCGCCGCCGATGTCGCCCATGAAATCAAGAACCCCCTGACCAGCCTGCGCAGCGCCGTCGAGACCGCGGCACGGATCGAAGATCCCGACCAGCAACGCAAATTGATGGCCATCATCCTTGATGACGTGCAAAGGCTCGACCGTCTGATCACCGATATTTCCAATGCTTCGCGCCTCGATGCCGAACTGTCCCGTGCCGAGAACGCACCGGTGGATATCGCAAAGATCCTCGCCGCCCTGGCCGAGGTTCATGGCGCCACCGGGGCGGACGGTGGGCTGAGGCTCGAACTCGAGCTGACGCACGGGGCAAGTCTCATGGTGTCCGGCATCGAAGACCGCCTGGTCCAGGTCTATCGCAATCTCGTCAGCAATGCCTCATCCTTCACCCCGGCCGGTGGAACCGTCACCCTCAGAGGCTGGCGGCAGTCCAAAGCCTCGGGGGATGCAGTCATCGTGACCGTCGAGGACCAAGGGCCGGGCCTGCCCGAGGACAAGCGTGACGCCATCTTCGACCGCTTCTATTCCGAGCGGCCCAAGGATGAGAAGTTCGGCCTTCATTCGGGGCTCGGCCTCAGCATTTCCAAGCAGATCGTCGAAGCCCATAGGGGCCTGATTGCCGCCGAAAATATCCGCCGTGACGGCCATATTGCCGGGGCCCGCTTCACGGTGAGCCTGCCGGCGCTCGATGCCGCCGCCGGGCAAGGCCGCGCCTAGCTTAAGATGCGGGTTCACGGCACTTGCGTCGAAATCGAGGGGGTGGCCTGTCTCCTGCGCGGCCCTCCGGGCAGCGGCAAATCGGACCTGGCGCTCCGGCTGATCGATGGCGGCGCCGGTCTGGTCGCCGACGATCAGGTCGAACTCGCCCTTGACGGCGGCCACCTCATCGCCACGGCGCCGAGCACCCTCGCCGGCCAGATCGAGGTGCGCGGCCACGGCATCGTCCGCTTGGCCGCCATCGCCCGGTCGTATCTTGGCCTGGTCGTCGATTTGGTGGCGCCCGATGAGGTCGAACGCATGCCCGAGGCCGAATGCTGCGAGTTGCTCGGAATCGGCATTCCACGGATCAAGCTCGCGCCCTTCGAGGCCTCCGCGGCGGCAAAGGTTCGCCTTGCGATAGCCACGGGGCCTAAGCTTATAATCACGGACCCATGATCACCACGCCACCCAAAGCCACCGCCTTCAATGATGCGCCGAAACAGCGCGTCATCATCGTCACCGGCCTGTCGGGGGCGGGGAAGTCCTCGGCCCTCAAGGCGCTGGAGGATATGGCATATGAGGCGGTGGACAATCTGCCGCTCACACTGTTGGGCACGGTGGTCACGCCCCGGCCTGACCGCGCCCGGGATGGCGCACATAAGCCGCTGGTGATCGGCGTCGATATCCGCACCCGGGATTTCGCCGTCGGTTCCTTCCTGAACGAGCTCGATCAATTGATGGGCCGCGATGAAATCAGTGTACGATTGCTGTTCCTCGATTGTAGCGACGAGGTGTTACGGCGGCGCTACACCGAGACCCGCCGCCGCCACCCCTTGGCCGGCGACCGCCCCGTCAGTGACGGTATCCAGCATGAACGCCGGCTGCTGGCCGGGTTGCGCGACCGCGCCGATGACACCATCGACACCAGCGAACTCTCTCCCGGCGAATTGCGCCAAATCCTCAAGGGCCATTTCGCCCTCGACACGCCGGCGGGGCTGACCGTATTCGTCACCTCGTTTTCCTATCGCCACGGTCTGCCGCGAGAGGCGGACCTGGTGTTCGATGTCCGTTTTCTCCGCAATCCCCATTATGAGCCCGACTTGCGGCCTTTGAGCGGCCTCGATGCCGCCGTCGGCGCGTTCATTGCCGCCGATTCCGGTTGCGCCGGATTTATCCTCGATATCACAGGCCTGCTCAGCAATATGTTGCCCCGGTTCGAACAAGAGGGCAAAAGTTACCTGACCATCGCCTTGGGCTGCACCGGCGGTCGCCACCGCTCGGTCTATATGGCCGAACAACTGGCGGCGTGGTTGCGCGATCGGGGGTTGACCGTGGGCGTCAATCACCGCGACATGGGACAATGATGACCACCACAGGTTGGGATGGGACATGATCGGATTGGTTCTTGTCACCCACGGCCAGTTGGCCAAGGAATTCGTCGCCGCCCTTGAGCATGTGGTCGGGCCACAGAATAACATCGCCACCGTCTGCATCGGGCCCGATGACGATATGGATAAGCATTGCGAAGAGATTCTCAAATCTATCCGGAATCTGGACGATGGCAGCGGCGTCGTGCTGATGACCGATATGTTCGGCGGCACGCCGTCGAACCTGGCGATTTCGTTTATGGACCAGGCCAATATCGAGGTCGTCGCCGGGGTCAATCTGCCGATGTTGATCAAGTTTATCAGTGTTCGCGAGAGTGAATCGCTCTTTGATGCGGTCACCAGCGCCCAGGATTCGGGGCGCAAATACATCAACGTCGCCTCCAGCCTTCTCGCCGACCGCAAAAATGGCGAAAACTAAGAGCCGTCGCCGCGCCCACGCGGCAAAGCGGGCGGCCATTGCCAATCAGAAGGGCCTTCATGCCCGGGCCGCGGCCAAGTTCGTCAAGCTTGCCGCCGAGTTCGACGCCGATATCACCGTCGCCAAGGACGACATCGAGGTTTCGGGTTTGTCGATCATGGGTTTGATGATGCTGGCGGCCGGCCCCGGCATGGAGCTCGAGATCCGGGCGCGGGGACGCCAGGCCACGAAAGCGGTCAACGCCCTGGTCGGTCTGGTGAAGAGCGGGTTCGCCGAGGACTAGGGTCTGTACTCCACCAGGAAAGAAGGTTTTATGTTTTCTTAATCGCCACTGTATAAGGAGGCGGCTGAACAAAGAGGCAAGGCCGGCGGCGGTGCCGCTGGTGTCATCACAGGTCGAAATCACGGCTTGCCGTCACCACATGGAATTGCCAGGCCATTGATGGAACCCCCCGTTCGGAAAGCCAGGAGCTGAATTCAGATGAACGCCAAAGCCGATTTTAAGGTTGCCGATATTTCCCTCGCCGAATGGGGCCGGAAAGAGACCACCATCGCCGAAAGCGAGATGCCCGGCCTGATGGCACTGCGTACGGAATACGGCTCCTCGAAGCCGCTCACAAATGCGCGCATCGCCGGCTGCTTGCATATGACCATCCAGACCGCGGTGTTGATCGAGACCCTGGTTCATCTCGGCGCTTCGGTGCGCTGGAGCTCCTGCAATATCTTCTCGACCCAGGACCATGCCGCCGCCACCATGGCCGAAGCCGGCGTGCCGGTGTTCGCCTGGAAGGGCGAAAGCGAAGAGGAATATGACTGGTGCGTCGACCAAACCATCCAGGGCTCCGACGGCTGGACGCCGAACATGGTGTTGGACGATGGCGGCGATCTCACCCGGGTCATGCATGAGAAATTCCCCGACATGATGAAGCAGGTGAGGGGAATCTCCGAGGAGACCACCACCGGGGTGTTGCGCCTCTACGACATGGAAAAGGCGGGAAAGCTGATGGCGCCGGCCATTAACGTCAATGATTCGGTGACCAAATCCAAGTTCGACAACCTCTATGGCTGCCGCGAAAGCCTGGTCGACGGCATCAAGCGCGCCACCGACGTGATGATCGCGGGCAAGGTGTGCGTGGTCAACGGCTTCGGCGATGTCGGTAAGGGCTGCGCCGTGGCGCTACGTGGCCAGGGCGCCCGGGTCCTGATCGCCGAGATCGACCCCATCTGCGCCCTGCAGGCGGCGATGGAAGGCTACGAGGTCGTTACCATGGAGGACGCAGCCCCCGAGGGCGATATCTTCATCACCGCCACCGGCAACCGCGACATCATCACCGTGGATCACATGCGCGCCATGAAGGACCGCGCCATCGTCTGCAATATCGGCCATTTCGACAGTGAGATTCAGATCTCGGCGCTCCAGAACCTCACGTGGGAAGAGGTCAAGCCCCAGGTCGACGAGGTGGTGT
>JAZFWG010000112.1:0-17204 GCA_036448135.1 Alphaproteobacteria bacterium | reverse complement strand
GCCGATGAGCAGGGGGCCGATGACGGTGCCGCCGCCGAGCTCTTGCAGCAGCTTGGATGAGATGTTGGCGGGATCGAGCGCCGGCATGACCAGCACATTGGCCGCCTCGGTCAGGCGGCTGAACGGGTAATACCGCGCCCGCAATTCCGAATTGAGCGCGACATCCGCCGACATCTCGCCGTCATATTCGAAATTGAGCTTGCGCCCGTCGAGGATATCGACCGCCTGGCGGATTCGCCGGCCATTTTCGCGCGCGGGGTTGCCGAAATTCGAAAACGACAGCAAGGCCACCCGTGGTTCATGGCCCATCTGGCGCGCCTTTTCCGCCGCCAGTACGGCGATGTCCGCCAGTTGCTCGGCGTTCGGCACCTCGTGGATGGTGGTATCGGCGATGAACACGGTCCGGCCCCGCGCCAACAAGACGGTCAGCCCGAACACCATACCGTCGGCGCGCGGATCGAGAACCCGGCTGATTTCCTCGAACGAAACCGTGTAGCTGCGGGTTAGCCCGGTGACCATGGCGTCGGCGTCATCATGGGCGACCATGCAGGCGGCGAACACGTTGCGGTCCTGATGGACCATGCGCTGGCAGTCACGGTAAAGCCCCCCGCGCCGTTGGCGGCGGTTGTAAAGAAACTCGATGTAGCGCTGGTTTTTGTTGCTGAGCGCCGCGTTGTGGATCTCGAACGCGTCAGAGTGGCTGACCCCGATCTCCCCCATGGTGGTGCGGATGCGGTCCTCCCGGCCGATCAGGATCGGCGTGCCGTAACCGGCGGTGCGGAACGCGGCGGCGGCGCGGATCACGATCTCTTCCTCGCCTTCGGCGAACACCACCCGCTTGGGATTGGCGCGGACCTTATCGAAGATGTATTGAAGGCTGGCAACTGTGGGATCGAGCCGGCCCGACAGCGCAGACCGGTAATTGTCGAAATTCTTGATATCCCTGGTGGCGGCGCCGCTATCCATCGCCGCCTGGGCCACCGCCGCCGGCACCGCGGAAATCAGGCGCGGATCGAACGGCGCCGGGATGATGTAGTCGGGGCCATATTGCAAACGCCCGCCGCCATAAGCCTCGGCGACCTCGTCGGGGACATCCTCGCGGGCCAACGCCGCCAGGGCATTCGCCGCGGCGATCTTCATCTCGTCATTGATGGTCTTGGCATGGACGTCAAGGGCGCCGCGGAAAATGTAGGGGAACCCCAACACATTGTTGACCTGGTTTGGATAGTCGGACCGGCCGGTGGCGATGATGGCGTCCTGGCGCACCGCCTTGGCGGCCTCGGGCGTGATCTCGGGGTCCGGATTGGCCATGGCGAATATGATGGGTTTGTCGTTCATGGATACCACCATCTCCGGCGTCATCGCGCCGCCAATCGAAAGCCCCAGGAACAAATCGGCGCCCTTGATGGCATCGGCCAGGGTGCGCGCCTTGGTCTTGACCGCGTGGGCCGACTTCCACTGGTTCATGCGCTCGGCGCGGCCCTGATAGACCACGCCCAAGGTGTCGCACATGACGACATTGTCGTGACCCGCGCCCAGCATCTTGAGCAGATCGATACAGGCGATGGCGGCGGAGCCGGCGCCGTTGACCACGATCTTGACGTCGGCGATGTTGCGCCCGGTGATGTCGAGGGCATTGATCACACCGGCGGCGGTGATGATGGCGGTGCCGTGCTGGTCGTCATGGAACACCGGGATGTCCATGATCTCGCGCAGGCGTTGCTCGATGACGAAACATTCCGGCGCCTTGATGTCTTCGAGATTGATGCCGCCGAAGCTGGCGCCGAGGTAGCGCACGCAATTGACGAACTCATCGATGTCCTCGGTCGAGACCTCGAGGTCGATCGCGTCGATATCGGCGAAGCGCTTGAACAGGACCGACTTGCCCTCCATCACCGGCTTCGACGCCAGCGCCCCAAGATTGCCGAGCCCCAGCACCGCGGTGCCGTTGGAGATCACCGCCACCATATTGCCCTTGGTGGTGTAGGTGTAGGCGGCGGACGGGTCCTTGGCGATGGCGAGGCACGGCGCCGCCACCCCCGGCGAATAGGCCAGGGTCAAGTCGCGCTGGGTCGTCAGCGGCTTGGTCGGCGCGATCTCCAGCTTGCCAGGCCGGCCCATGGCATGAAGCTGAAGCGCCTCTTTGTCGGTGACACGATCGGACGTGGTGGCCATCGGTTCCCTCAGATGCCTGTGCCCCTCACCGGATTGTGCCGGGCCATTAAGCGGCCCAGCGCGGTGTTATTTCCAGGTTCGAGGCTTATAGCCTAAAAACTTACCCGGTTTTCAAAACTTTCCAAGGATGAAATGAACCTTCAGGGATATTTCAAACAAGAGCAAGCCCGTGCGGGTATGTTAGATTTGGCCGGTTGCGTGATGAAACCATGACCAAAGAGGTGCCTGGCGTGAGCGAACCCGGCCTGGAGCCAGAGGCTGAGGTGCCCGAAGACACGGCCGCCCAAGCGGTTACCGACGCCGCGCCCGCCAAGGGCCGGCGGCGGTCCTCTGCGGCCCTGACGCCGATGATGGGCCAGTATCTCAGCATCAAGGAGGCCCATCCGGGGTGCTTGTTGTTCTACCGCATGGGCGATTTCTACGAGTTGTTCTTCGACGACGCGGTCAAGGCGTCGAAGGCGCTCGATATCACCCTCACGCACCGGGGCAAGCATTTGGGCCGCGACATCCCCATGTGCGGGGTGCCGGCCCATGCCAGCGAATCCTATCTCGCCCGCCTGATACGCCAGGGATTTCGCGTCGCCGTGTGCGAACAGATGGAAGACCCGGCGCTGGCGCGCAAACGCGGCCCCAAGGCCCTGGTGGAACGCGGCGTTGTGCGTCTGGTGACCTTGGGCACGCTGACCGAGGACACCCTGCTCGACGCCCGGCGCAACAACTTCCTTGCCGCCTTGGCGGACGCCCAGGGGGACCTCGGCCTCGCCTGGCTCGACATGTCCACCGGTGATTTCGGGGTGCAGCCCCTGGGTCCCGGCCATGTGGCGGCGGCGCTCGCCCGCATCGACGCCCGCGAAATCCTGTTGCCGGACCGGCTGGTGTCGAGGGCCGAACTCGCCCCGGCGGTGGAGGAATGGTCCGGCGTCATCACGGTCCAGCCCAACAGCCTGTTCGACAGCGGCAATGCCCGCCAGCGCCTCGAAAAATTGTTTGAAGTCAAGACATTGGACGCCTTCGGCCAGTTCAGCAAGGCGGAGCTCGCCGCCGCCGGCGCCCTGGTCGATTACGTCGATCTCACCCAGAAGGGCGCCCGCGCCAAATTGCACCCGCCGCGTCAGCTCAACCAGGATGCGGTGATGGAGATCGATGCCGCGACCAGGCGCAATCTGGAACTCACCCGCAATCTCGCCGGCACCAAGGACGGCAGTTTGCTCGATACCATCGACCGTACCGTCACCGGCGCCGGTGCCCGGCTGCTGGCGGCGCGCCTGGCGGTGCCTTCGACCGAACCCGATGTCATCAACCGCCGTCTCGACCAGGTCCAGTATTTCTCCGACAATCCGGAGTTGCGCGAAAAGCTGCGGGCTGAACTTCGTCATTGTCCCGATCTGGAGCGGGTGCTGTCACGGTTGAGCCTGGGCCGGGGCACGCCGCGCGATCTTGCCGCGGTTCGCGACGGGCTTATCCTCGCCGCGTCGCTGCGCCGGATCATCGAGGGTGAAAGCGAACGCCGTCACCTGACGCCGCCGCCGCCGGCAATCGCCGCCCATGTGGAGGATCTTGGCGACCACGAGGACCTGGTCGAGTTGCTTAAAGGCGCCCTGGCTTCGGAGGTGCCGGCGCTGGCCCGCGACGGCGGTTTCATCGCCAGGGGTTTCCGCATCGAGCTCGACGAAACCTGCACGCTGCGGGACGAAAGCCGGCGGCTGATCGCCAATCTGGAAAGCCGTTACAAAACCGTAACGGCTATCCCGGGCCTCAGGATCCGCCACAACAACGTCCTCGGCTACCATATCGACGTCAAGCCAGCCCAGGCCGACAAGATGGCGGTGGCCGCGGGTCCCGCGGGCGAGGACCGCTTCTTCATCCATCGCCAGACCCTGGCCAACACCGTGCGCTTCACCACCACCGAACTGATGGAGTTGGAAACCAAGATCAGCCGCGCCGCCGAACGGGCGCTGGCCCTCGAACTCGAATATTTCGCCGAGCTCGCGGTCCAGATCCTCGACCGGGCCGACGCCATCGCCGCCGCCGCCAGCGCCATGGCCGCCTTCGATGTCGCCGGGGGCTTGGCGGAGCTTGCCGTGCGCGAGCGCTACAGCCGCCCGGTGGTGGATAGCAGCCTTTCGTTCCACATCACCAACGGCCGCCATGCGGTGGTCGAAGCCGCGGTCAACCGCGACCATTCAGGCGCCTTCGTCGCCAATGACTGTGATCTCGGTGCCGACGCCGGGGACGGCGCCGAAACCAGCCGGTTGTGGCTGATCACCGGCCCCAACATGGCCGGCAAAAGCACGTTTCTGCGCCAGAACGCCTTGGTTGCCATCCTCGCCCAGATGGGCTCGTTCGTGCCCGCCGAGACGGCCCATATCGGCGTCGTCGACCGCCTGTTCAGCCGTGTCGGTGCCGCCGACGATCTGGCGCGGGGGCGCTCCACCTTCATGGTCGAGATGGTCGAGACCGCAGCCATCCTCAACCAGGCGGGTCCCCGCGCATTGGTGATCCTGGACGAGATCGGACGCGGCACCGCCACCTTCGATGGCCTTTCCATCGCCTGGGCGACCATCGAACATCTCCATGACGTCAATTGCTGCCGCGCCCTGTTCGCCACCCACTATCACGAATTGACGGCATTGACCGCCAATCTGGCGCAACTCAGCAATCACACCATGCGGATCAAGGAATGGCAGGGCGACGTGGTCTTCCTCCACGAGGTCGCCCCCGGCACCGTCGACCGTTCCTACGGCATCCATGTGGCCAAGCTGGCGGGGTTGCCGGCGGCGGCGACCGGGCGCGCGGAACAGGTGCTTGCCGCCCTCGAGGCGGGCGACAAGGCCGATGCGCTCAGCCGTCTGGCCGAGGAGTTGCCGCTGTTCGCCGCCAACGTCGCGGCGTCGATACCGAAATCCAGCAACCCGGCAATGGACGCGGTGTCGCAAGCGCTCGGCGACATCAACCCGGACGAGCTCAACCCGCGCCAGGCGCTGGATCTGATCTACCGGCTAAAGGCTTTGATGGCCAGTGATTAGGATGTTCAGCGATTAGGCCGGCGGTCTGAGGAATACCGGGGCCTCCAGCGCCTTTGCCGCGGCCGCGTTAGGGTCAATATTCACATCCCAATTCTTGGCCACGTAACGGCCCGCGGTCTTGCCATCGGCAAGCTGCGACGCCAGCCACACGATCGGCGGGCCCATGATCCCGGGCTCGACCAGTTGGCGGCTGCGGCGGTAATTTTCGGGCACGAAGGCGGTGTTGACGGCGCCGCCCGGGATCAACGAATTCACCGTGACGCCGGTGCCGTCCAGATCATCGGCCCAGATCAGGGTCTCGGCCTCGATTGCCGCCTTGGATGGCCCATAGGGAGAATTGCCGCCGCGCTGGATGGTGCGGAGGCTGGTGGTGACATTGACGATGCGCCCCCAGCCCTGGGCGATCATGTGGGGGACCGCGGTGTGGGCCATCAGGAAGGTGCCGTTGACATTGACATGGATCACCTGTTGCCAGGCTTCGCGGTTGGCTTCCCAGAACTTGAAGCTGGTGGTGTCGGTGCCGGGCTTGAGGTGGGGCTGACCCAAGGCGGCGTTGTTGACCAGGATATGCAGCGCGCCGAAGGCGTCGAGCGCGTCGCGGACGGTGCGCTCGCAATCGCCCGCATCGGTAATATCGGCGACGGCGGCGCGCACCCGCCCGCCGCCCACGCGCTCCGCGATGGCCTTCGTGGCGGCGATCAGTTCGTCGGTTTCCGGTGACATCAGCACCGCGCGGCCGCCGGCATCGACGATCGCTTCCGCCATGACCAGTCCCATGCCGCGGCTCGCCCCGGTGACGATGGCGACCCGGTCGTTCAAATTAATTTCGCTCATGGTCGAAGTTCTCCCGGATGGTTTTATTTTGGGTTGGTTTTGACCTGGCGTCACGGTTTGAGGAACACCGGCGCCTCGCGGGCCCGGGCCGCGGCCTTGGCGGGGGCGAGACCCGGGTCCCAGTTCTTGCCCACATAACGCCCGCCGGTCATGCCGTCGGAAAGACCCGACGTCAGCCATAGGATCGGCGGGATCATGATTTCCGGTGGCAGCAAGGTGCGGCTGCCGCGAACACTGGGGGTAACAAAGGGTGTGTCCGAGGCGCCGCCGGGGATCAGTGAATTCACCGTGACGCCGGTGCCGTCCAGGTCCTGGGCCCAGATCAGGGTTTCGGCCTCGATCGCCGCCTTGGAGACCCCGTAAGGGGAGTTGTGGCGGCGCTGCATGGTGCCAAGGCTGGTGGTGATGTTGATGATGCGGCCCCAGCCCCGTTCAATCAGATGCGGTGTCACCGCCCGCGCCATCAAATACGTGCCGTTGACGTTGGTCTGGATCACGAACTGCCAGGCCGCCGGGTCGGCTTGCCAGAACTTGGCGGATTTGGTCTCGGTCGCGCCCTCGACATGGGCGGGACCCATGGCGGCGTTGTTCACCAGCACATCAAAGCCGCCGAAGGTCTTGATCGCACTTGCCACCGCCCGTTCGCAGTCCTTGCGCCGGTTGATATCGGCGGTGACACAAAGGGTGCGGTCATTGCCGGTGTGCCTCAAAATGTCATATTCGGTCTGGTTGAGGCTGCGGGCATCACGGTCCAACAGGACGACGCCGGCGCCGGCTTCGGCCAGGCCCTGCGCCATGGCGCGGCCCAGGCCACGGCCCGCGCCGGTGACGATGACGACCTTGCCCGTGAGGCTGATTTCATCCATGGGGCGCTCCCTCGATTTTGTTGTTGTTGGTGTTCCGGGCCGGGCCCGGGTGATGCGGGGACTGTAGCGGCATCCGTTCGGGGAATCAAAGCAGGCGGGATCGGCGGGCCCGGGTTTTGCCTTGAATGGCCCTGGACAAAGGCCCCGGCGGGTGGCTACATCACCACGGAACCAAGACGAAAACATGCTTATCAGGGAGGATCGACGTGGCCAATTTCGAAGAATTCAGGACATTGCAGGAATTCGCCATCGAGGCCAAGCTCCGGCTGTCCCCGGCGGTGTGGGACTTCCTTTCGGGCGGCGGCGAATCGGAAACCACCCTCCTGCGCAACCGTTACGCCATCGATTCCATCGCCTTTAGGCCCCGGGTCCTGATCGATGTCAAGGAACCGGATCCTTCCGCCACCTTGCTGGGGTTCAATCTGCCCTATCCGGTGGTGCTGGCGCCGATCGGCTCGCTACATCTGTTCGATCCCGGCAGCGCCATCCCCTCGGTTCAGGCGGCGGGGCGCCTCGGCACCATCCCGATCATTTCCATCATGACCAATCCGGTGTTGGAAGAGGTCGCCAAGCTCACCGACGGGCCCAAGATCTTCCAGCTTTATGTCCGCGGCGACATGGACTGGGTCGACAACATGTGCGACCGGGTCAAGAACTCCGGCTACGACGCCATGGCCATCACCGTCGATGTCGCCCATTACGGCCGCCGCGAACGCGATCAGATCAACCGCTTCGACCGCCGCACCCACGCCAAGCGCTCCAACCTGGAAGGCATCGATCTCGACCAGGAGTTCGTCTACCGCTCCGCCCTGACCTGGGATTTCGTCGATCACGTTAAAGAGCGCATCGGCATTCCCATCATCTTAAAGGGCATCGCCACGTCCGAGGATGCCAAGATCGCCGTCGATCACGGCGTCGAGGTGGTTTTCGTGTCCAACCATGGCGGCCGCCAGCTCGATCATGGCCGCGGCGCCATAGATGTGTTGCCCGAGGTGGTCGAGGCGGTCGGCGGCAAGGCGGAAATCATCGTCGATGGCGGCTTCCTGCGCGGCTCGGACGTGCTCAAGGCCGTCGCCCTTGGCGCCGATGCGGTGGCCATCGGCAAGCTGCAGTGCTGGGCGCTGGCCGCCGGCGGCGAGGACGCCCTGGTCCACGCCATGGACATCATGAGAAACGAGCTTATCGTCAGCATGGGTTTGTTGGGCGTCAACCGGATCAATGAGCTGGGCCCGCAACATCTCCATCCGGCGACGCCGGTGATCCCGCCCCATTTGGCCAGCCCCTATCCGGTGTTCATGGAGAAATTCGGGGATTAGGGTCTGTTTTCATAAAAGGTTGCGGCCCCGAAATCACCTGGGCCGCGCCGATCAAGCGGCGCAGCACGGTGAGGGCGCATTGATGGACGTCTGCGCCGCCGTGGCTGGCGCAATAGTCCGCCAGCACCACCGGGGTGAGGCCGGCTTCGAACAGATCGACGGCGCATTTGAGAACGCAATTGTCGGTGGCGATGCCGCAAACATGCACACAATCGATGCCGTTGGCGGCGAGTGAGGCCAAGAACCCGTCGCTCACGCAGCTATAGCGGGTCTTGTCGATGACGGTGGCGTCTTTGGGCGGCGTGAAGGCCAGCGCCGTGTCATCGGTTCCGGGTGCGAAACGGGTCCATCCCATGAGCCTGCGGTAATTGGACCCCTCGGGATTGGAAAACCGCGTCACCATGACCCGGGGGTAGGCCTCGGCAAGGGCCTGGACGCGCTCTGGGATGTGCCGGGTGGCGTCATTGATGAAGCCGGTCTGGACATCGATGATCAGCAAGGGCGCGGATGGCATGATTTCCTCCTTGGCCGCGGGGGTGAGGCCCTAGATTAAGCATTTTCGGCGAGTGCGGCGGTTCTGTGCCATACTAAATCGAGGCTTCTTGTAACCGCCGGGGCAAGACATCATTTTTTGACCATGGCTGAGGGCGAGAAAAAACGCGCGGGTTCCAAGAAAACCGGGAACAATAAGACCGGCACCAAAACTGCCGGCCCCTCCACGCCCCCCTCCACGCGCAAGACCAAGACCAAGGCCAAAACCAAGACCAAGACCAAGACCAAGCGCGCCACCACGAGCCGCGATAAGCTGGCGGCGCGCCTCGACAAGCTGGCTGACGGCAAGCTCAATTCCGAGCAATTGCGCGCCAAGGTGCTCGAGTGCTTGCGGGTCTTCCTCGATAAAGGCCGCGGGCAGGTCCGGGATCAATTCCGTGACGGCACGTCGGCCACCGAGGTCATGGCCGCCTATTGCAGCCTTATCGATCAGCTGGTCGGCCAGATCTTCGATTTCATCGGGGCAAAGGTCTATCCCCGGCCCAACCCCACCACCGGCGAATTGGTCAGTATCGTCGCCGTCGGCGGCTATGGCCGCGGCGAGCTCGCGCCACATTCCGATATCGATCTTCTGTTCCTGCTGCCCTACAAGAAGACGCCCCATACCGAACAGGTGATCGAATACATGCTGTACCTGTTATGGGATCTGGGCCTCAAGGTCGGGCACGCCACGCGGTCGATCAACGACTGCATCCGTCTCGCCAAAAGCGATGTCACCATCTCGACGTCGATGCTCGAAGCCCGCAGGGTCTGTGGCGATGCCGACCAGTTCACCCAGCTACGCCAGCGTTTCACCCGCCAGGTCATGGCGGGGACCGAGATCAAGTTCGTCGAAGCCAAGCTGACCGAACGCGATGAACGTCACCGGCGCATGGGTGGTTCCCGTTATGTGCTGGAGCCCAATGTCAAGGAAGGCAAGGGCGGCCTGCGCGATCTCCACACCCTGTTCTGGATCGCCAAATATGTCTACCGGGTCAACAAGGTCAGCGAGATGGTCGAACTCGGCGTGCTGTCGGCCAAGGAGGCCGACCGTTTCGCCAAGGCCCGGAACTTCCTGTCAACCGTGCGCTGCCACCTTCACCTCCTGACCGATCGCGCCGAGGACCGGCTGACCTTCAATATGCAGGGCGAGGTCGGCCACCTCATGGGCTACACCGATCATGCCGGGGCCATCGCCGTCGAGCGTTTCATGAAGCACTATTTCCTCTACGCCAAGGAAGTCGGCGACCTCACCCGCATCTTCTGCGCCGCCATCGAGGCCCAGCACCGGCGCAAGTCGCGCCGCTTCCTGCCGCGCTTGGGCCTGCGCCAGCGCACCGTCGAAGGTTTCGAGGTCGAAGGCGACCGGGTAACCGTGACCGATGCCGAGGCTTTCACCGAAGACCCCGTGAAACTTATCAGCCTGTTTCTTGTCGCCCACCGCAACAAGCTCGACATCCATCCCCAAGCGCTGCGTCTGATCACCCGGAACCTGCGGCTTATCGATGATGATCTGCGCAACGATGCGGACGCCAACCGGGCGTTCATGGACCTGCTGACGGCGAAAGACGATCCCGAGTTCATGCTCAGGCGCATGAACGAGGCCGGCGTCTTCGGCCGCTTCATCCCCGAGTTCGGCCGCGTCGTCGCCCAGATGCAGCACGACATGTATCATGTCTACACCGTCGACGAGCACACCCTGTTCGCCCTCGGCATCCTCCATCGCATCGAGTGCGGCGAGCTCGAAGAAGAGTTGCCGCTGTCAACCGAGATCATCCCCAAAATCCAATCACGCCCGGGCCTCTATCTGGCGCTGTTGCTCCATGACATCGGCAAGGGCCGGGGTGGCAATCATTCCGAAATCGGCGCCGAAATCGCGCTCAGGCTGGGCCCGCGTCTCGGGCTGAGCGACGAGGAAACCGAGACCGCGTCGTGGCTGGTGCGCATGCATCTGGCCATGAGCAACATGGCGTTCAAACGCGACATCGGCGACCCCCAGACGGTGCGGGATTTCGTCGAGATCGTGCAATCGCCCGAGCGCCTGAGACTGTTGGTGCTGCTCACCGTGGCCGATATCCGAGCCGTCGGTCCCAAGGTATGGAATGGCTGGAAAGCGGCGCTTTTGCGCGACCTCTATTATTTTGCCGAAGACATGATGTCGGGCGGCTTGATGGCCGAGGGCCGCGACCAGCGTGTCGCCGCGGCCAAAGACGCGTTGCGCGGCGAACTTTCCGATTGGCGGCCTGAGGATTTGAATGCCCACATCACCCGCGGCTATCCGTCCTACTGGCTGTCGTTCGACACCGCGATCCATGCCCATCATGCCCGTCTGATCCACCGGGCCGAAAAGGCGGAAGCGCCGCTGACCATCGATTTCCGTGTCGACGATTACCGCTCGGTCACCGATGTCACGGTCTATGTCGCCGACCAGGCCGGGCTGTTTTCGCTGATCGCCGGCGCCATCGCGGTCGCCGGCGGCAACATTCTCGACGCCAAGATATTTACCCTCGCCAATGGCATGGTCCTCGACAGTTTTTCGATCCAGGATGCCCAGGGTGCCTCTTTCCTGGGCACCGAGCATCTGGAGAAGCTTAGACGCGCCATTGAAAACGCCTTGGCGGGCCAGTTGCGGTTGGGCCAGGAAATCGCGGAACGCCAGGATGCGCCTGCCAGTGCTCAGGTCTTTACCGTGACGCCGCGGGTGCTGATCGATAACGACGCCTCGGCCAGCCACAGCGTCATCGAGGTCAAAGGCGCCGACCGTCCGGGATTTCTATACGACATCACCCGGGCGTTGACGGAACTCAACCTGCAGATCTCGAGCGCCAAGATTTCGACCTTCGGCGTCAGCGTCATCGATGTGTTCTATGTCAAGGACCTGTTCGGACTCAAAATCACCCATGAAGACAAACTTGCCCAAATCACCAAGGTGCTGACGGCGGCGCTCAAGGGCGCAGATGCGGGCCCGGCCGCGGATACCAAGACGGTGGCGAAATCGAATGGGCGTATCGCCATCGCCGAATAGGCACGCCGGCGAACACCGCCGAATCCCCCTGGCGCTTTTCTCCCAACCACAAATCCGTTACATGTTGCCGCCATGGCCTTCGTGCGTACGATCACCACCATCGGCGGCTACACCATGGCGAGCCGCGTTCTCGGTTTCACCCGCGATATATTGTTGGCGGCGATCATCGGCGCCGGACCGGTGGCGGACGCGTTCTTCGTTGCCTTCAAGCTGCCCAACTTGTTCCGCCGCCTGTTCGCTGAAGGCGCGTTCAATGCCGCGTTCGTGCCGATGTTTTCCGGCCTGCTCACCACCGACGGCAGGGAGGCGGCGCGGCAATTCGCCGCCCAGGCCCTGGCCGTCCTGGTCGCGGCCCTGGCCGTGCTTTTGATTGTGTTCGAGTTGGCCATGCCCTGGGCTATGTATGGCTTCGCCCCCGGCTTCGCCAAGGATCCTGATAAATTCGCCCTCGCCATCGAACTCACCCGCATCACCTTCCCCTATCTGTTGTTCATCTCTTTGGTATCGTTGATGGGCGCGGTGTTGAATTCCCTCGAGCGTTTTGCCGCCGCCGCGGCATCGCCGATCCTGTTGAACGTGTTTCTTATCGGTGCCTTGATCGGTGCAGCGCCGGTGATGGAAACCCCGGGCCACGCCCTGGCCTGGGGTGTCGCCACCGCGGGTCTCGCCCAGTTCCTGTTGCTGGCCTACGCGCTACGTGGCGCCGAAATGTCCTTGGCGCTCAGCCGGCCTCGCTTGACCCCCCGGGTGCGTCGGCTGTTGCGGCTGATGGGGCCGGGGGTGGTCGGCGCCGGGGTGGTGCAGATCAACCTGCTGGTCGATGTGGTGATCGCCTCGCTTTTGCCGTCCGGGTCGATTTCGTATCTCTATTTCGCCGACCGCATCAACCAGCTGCCCCTCGGCGTCGTCGGCATTGCCGTCGGCACGGCCCTGTTGCCGATGCTGTCGCGCCAGATCAAGAGCGGCGACGACGCCGGCGCCCAGGACAGCCAGAACCGGGCGCTGGAATTCGCATTGTTGCTGACCGTGCCGGCGTCGTTGGCGATGGTGGTGATGGCGTCGCCGATCATTCTGGTGCTGTTCGGCCGTGGCGCCTTCGGGGCGGCGGAGGTGACGGCCACGGCCTGGGCCCTTGCCGCCTATGCCACCGGCCTGCCCGCCTATGTGCTGATCAAGGTGCTGGCGCCGGGGTTTTTCGCCCATGAGGATACGGTGATGCCGGTGAAGATCGCCTGCCTTTGCGTCGTCGTCAATGTGGTGCTCAATCTTGCTCTCATGGGCCCCCTGGCCCATGCCGGTATCGCCTTGGCGACGGCGTTGTCGGCCTGGTTGAATGCCGGGCTTCTCGCCTGGGGTCTCAGACGGCGCGGCTGGTTCGCCCTGGACGCGCGCCTGAGGCGGCGCTTGCCCCGGATCGCGCTGTCGGCGGCGGCGATGGCGGCGGGCCTCGCCGCCGCGGCGGCGGCCCTGGCAACACCGCTTGGCGGCGGCGAGGCGGCGCGCATCGGGGCCTTGGCCGTGTTGGTCGCCGGCGGCATGGTGCTCTATGGCGCGGCTGCGCACCTCAGCGGGGCAACCGATCTCAAGGAGCTCAAAGGTGTGTTTGCCAAAAGCGCCGAGGGACAGTCTTGAGCGTCCTTGACCGCCCTGGGACCGCCCGGCGACCGCCCTTGACCCCCCGAAGGGAGTGGGCCATAACTCCGCGTCGCTGCGGGGGAGGCCGTAGATGAACCGCATCTTCTCGGGCGTGCAGCCCACCGGCAATCTGCATCTTGGCAATTATCTCGGCGCCATCCGCAATTGGGTGGAGCTGCAGGCCTCCTTTGATTGCATCTTCTGCATCGTCGATCTTCACGCCCTGACCCAGCCCCAGGACCCGGCGACGCTGCGCGCCAACACCCGTGAGGTCACCGCCGCCTATCTGGCCTCCGGCATCGATCCCGAACGCTGCATCATCTTCAATCAAAGCATGGTCTCGGGCCATAGCGAGCTGGCCTGGCTGCTGGGCTGCCTGACGCCGATCGGCTGGCTCAACCGCATGACCCAGTTCAAGGAGAAGGCGGGCAAGCAACGCGAGAACGCCGCTCTCGGCATTTATGCCTATCCGGTGCTGATGGCTGCGGACATCCTGTTGTACAAGGCGACCCACGTGCCGGTGGGCGAGGACCAGAAACAGCATCTGGAACTCTGCCGCGACATCGCCGGCGCCTTCAACCGCCAGTTCGGGGTCGAGTATTTCCCCCTGCCCGAACCCCAGATCCTGGGCGAGGCGACCCGGGTCATGTCACTGCGCGACGGCTCCTCGAAGATGAGCAAATCGGACGCTTC
Organism: Alphaproteobacteria bacterium; assembly: GCA_036448135.1. Classification (GTDB taxonomy): domain Bacteria; phylum Pseudomonadota; class Alphaproteobacteria; order SMXQ01; family SMXQ01; genus JAZFWG01. The sequence continues at coordinate 3,103 of JAZFWG010000112.1, read as the reverse complement.
GGATTATTCCCGCATCAACATGACCGATGACGCCGACGCCATTCATCTCAAGATCCGCAAGGCCCGGACCGATCCCGATCCGTTGCCGGGAGACGCCAAAGGGCTGGAGGGCCGGCCCGAGGCCGCCAACCTGACCGGCATCTATGCCACCCTGGCCGGGCTCAACCGGGACCAGGTGCTGGAACAGTTCGAGGGCCAGATGTTCTCGGCCTTCAAGTCGGAATTGTCGGAACTGGCGGTTTCGGTGCTGGGGCCCATCGGCGACGAGATGAACCGGTTGATGAAGGAACCCGGCTATGTGGATGGCGTGCTTCACCGCGGCGCCGAGCGTGCCAACGAGATCGCCCACCATCATCTGACCGAAATTCACGGCATCATCGGCACGTTGCGGCCTTAAAATTCGAAACAACACGCCTTTGATGCCGATTTATTGAATTCATTGTGTTTTTTTCTTGCGCTTGCGGGCTTCCCGGCGCACAAAACAGTGCGAGTTCTTTGATCATAGTTTGAGCCAGTTCACCCGGTCCCATGCAGATTTATCTGCCGATAGCGGAAATGTCGGTCAGCGTATTCCTGCTGCTGGGCCTCGGCGGTGCCGTCGGATTCCTGTCCGGGCTGTTCGGTGTCGGCGGCGGCTTTCTCATGACACCCTTGCTCATCTTCATCGGCGTGCCGCCGGCGGTGGCCGTCGCCACCGAGGCCAATCAGATCGTCGCCGCCTCGGTCTCCGGTGTCGTCGCCCATTGGCGCCGGGGCAATGTGGATTTCCGCATGGGGGCGGTGTTGCTCGCCGGTGGCTTGGCGGGCTCGGGCTTCGGGGTGTGGCTCTATTCCCTGTTGCGGGGGATCGGCCAGCTCGATCTCGTTATCGCCCTGGCTTATGTGGTGTTCCTCGGCATCATCGGCACCCTGATGCTGGTGGAATCAGTGCGCACCACGCTCAGGCTGCGCCATGGCGCCGGCGGGCGCAAACTGCACCAGCACATTTGGCTCCACGGGCTGCCCTTCAAATTGCGCTTCCGCAAGTCCAAGCTTTACATCTCGGCGCTGTTGCCGCTGGGGGTGGGGTTCTTCGTCGGCATCCTGTCGGCGATCATGGGCGTCGGCGGCGGCTTCGTCATGGTTCCGGCGATGATCTATCTGTTGGGCATGCCGACCATCGTGGTGGTGGGAACATCCCTGTTCCAGATCATTTTCGTCACCGCCAACGTGACGTTCCTGCAGGCGGTGACCAACCAGACCGTCGATGTGTTGCTGGCGGTTGTGTTGTTGACCGGTGGCGTCATCGGCGCCCAGATCGGCAGCCGCTATTCGGGCCGGTTGCCCGCCGAACATTTGCGTGGCCTGTTGGCGTTGATCGTCATCGCGGTGTGTTTGAAACTGGTGTTCGATCTGGTGACGGTGCCGGATGATCTCTACTTTCTCGGCCGGCCGGGGGTGGGATGAAAGCATTAGCAAAGCCCTTGGCCCTGGCAATGGTCCTGATGGCGGCGGCTCTGGTTTGGGGGCTTCAGCTTGCGGGCCCGGGCGCCACGCCGGCCCGCGCCGCCGCCCCCCTGGTCGCGGATCTGTCCCAGCATCTGGTGGCGATCACCACCGGCTTTACCGGCACCGAGGTGCTGTTGTTCGGCGCCATCGAAGGCGGCGGCGACGTGGTGGTGGTGGTGCGCGGCCCCAACCGGCGTGAAACCGTCCGGCGCAAGACCCGGCTCGCCGGCATCTGGGTCAATGGCGCCGAGATGTCCTTCGAGGGCGTGCCCGCGTTCTATTGGGTCGGCGCCAGTCGCGATCTCGACGCCATCATTGCCGGACCGGTGAGGTTGCGCCATGGCATCGGCGCCGATCAGTTGCGATTCAAGACGGTCGGCGAAAAGCCGGTGGACCTGGCGCAGTTCCGCAAGGCCCTGGTGCGCAACAAACGCCGCCTTGGCCTTTATGGCCGTGAAGTCGGCAAGGTGTCGTTCCTGGGACTCAGACTGTTCCGCACCCGTGTCTATTTCCCCGCCAACGTGCCCACCGGCACCTACAAGGTGGAGGTGTACCTGTTCCGTGATGGCGCGGTGGCCAGCGCCCAAACCACGCCCTTGATCATCAGCAAGATCGGCCTCGGCGCCGAGGTCTATGATTTCGCCCACCGCGAAGCTGCCATTTATGGCATTATCGCCATCATCATCGCCCTCTCGGCAGGTTTGCTGGTGGGTGTCCTCTTCCGCAAGATCTGAGGCCATGACCGACACGCCCGCAGAACCGTTAGAGCGCATCTTCCTCGTGGTCGTGGACAACACCGCCGAATTGCGGGTTGCGCTCCGCTTCGCGTCATTGCGGGCACGCAACACCGGCGGGCGCGTCGCTTTGCTCTATGTCATCGAGCCCGCCGACTTCCAGCATTGGATGTCGGTAGAGAACCTGATGCGCGAGGAAGGACGCCTGGAGGCCGAAGAGGTTCTGCAGACCTATTCGGCGGAGGTTCAACAATGGTCGGGCCGGACCCCGGTGCTGCATCTCCGCGAAGGCAAGCTGCAGGATGAGTTGCTGAAGCTCATCGACGAGGACCAAAGCATTTCCATTCTCGTCCTCGGCGCCGACACCGGCGGCAAGGGGCCAGGGCCCCTGGTCAGCGCCCTCGCCGGCAAGATGGCGGGCAAACTCCGGGTGCCGCTGACCATCGTCCCCGGCAATCTCACCGGCGACCAGATCGAAAGTCTGACCGGCGGCGCCGGCGGCGGCCCAAATCACACCAGCTAGGCCCGATGTCCAAATTGACCCTTATTAACCTTAACCGGCGCCGGCACCGCCGCCCAGGCCCTAGGAAACCCGGTTTTCGGCATAGACGATCACTGCGTTGTTGGGCCGGGGTTTGAAACATTGTTCGCCCCGGCTTGAGTTTTTCCGGGCCCCTTGGCCTGAATCGCGAAAAAACTTAACCATTTCCCTTAACCCATTGATATTTTTCGAAAAATTTAACTTGATTTTGATGCTCTATTTAGCCATTTTTGATGAGCCGGGCGATCCGATGCCCAGGCCGAGGGATAAAATATGTTCATACAGACCGAACAGACCCCAAATCCCGCAACCCTGAAATTCCTTCCTGGCCAGCAGGTCA